>CATLIP010000060.1 GCA_949957035.1 uncultured Lachnospiraceae bacterium | reverse complement strand
TCCGGAATGACCATGGAGGGATGAGTGTCATTAATCTGAATTGCCACATGCTCATGCAGCTTGCGAAGATCATATCCCTTGTCCTCACACTCTTTTAGAATCAACTGCGCTCCGTTAGAAACCATGAAGTATTGCTGGTAGATTCGAAGCAGATTACCGGCCTCGTCGCTGTCATCCGGGTACAAAAAGAGAGTCAGATTCCGCCCAATATCCCGCTTGTCAAAGGAGATTCCATTCCAAATGATACTGTCGTCCACACCTTCCACGTCGAACAGATGCAGCTTGTTCTTTCCATTCTCATAGCCTGCCACATCAATATCATAAAGCTTGGAGGTCAGTGTGAAATCCTTAAACGGCACCTGAAAACGAATCCCAGTATCCTCAAGCCAAGACTGCGGCTCAATCCAAGGATTAGGAACCTCTTTCTGTTTGCGGGCCTCAAACACCTGACGGAACAGCCCCATGTGGTAGTTAAGGCCAATCCCGTCTCCGCAAAGCCCTAAAGATGCAATAGAATCCAGGAAACATGCCGCAAGCCTTCCCAAGCCTCCATTACCCAGAGACGGCTCCGGTTCAATCTCCTCGACGGCAGACAGCTTCTTCCCGTTCTTCTCCAATAAATCCGCAACTTCGTCATAAATTCCCAGATTAATCAGGTTGTTAGATAACAATTTACCGATTAAAAATTCTGCTGAAATATAATATACCTTCTTATCTCCGGTAATATTCGGTGTCTCCTTCAATCTCTCCTTCGTGTATGCAAGCAGCGCATAATAAATCTCCCTGTCGCTTGCTTCCTTTACTTCCTTATTCAATTCTTTCTGCATAAATGTTGCTAAATCAAGCATAATATTCCTCCATTCCATGCTTATGCACTTTACAGTACTACTTTACCATAAGTTTCCTTACTTGTCTAATGAGATATGCCAAAAAATTGACAAACACGCATCAAGATATAAATATGTTATAGAATAGAATAAGCGTACGGTCAGACGCTTCTTTTCCGTACGCTCTTTTCTCATATCCACAATATTACTCTGCCGACGCCTTCTCCACCTGTGCAATTGCCGCCTTCTGCATAGGGATACGGCAGTTCCGGTTGCTTCCGAACTCAACGATTACATCACTGTCGCTGATGTCAATGATTACGCCGTAGAATCCGCTTGTCGTCAGAACAGTATCCCCGACCTCCATCTCCGCAATCATCGACTGGATTCTCTTCTGCTCCTTCTTCTGTGGTCTCATGAAAATAAAATAAAAGCCGCCAAAAATAACTGCATATACAAGAATCAGTAATGCCCAGCTTCCACCCGCACTCTGCGTTGCCAATGTGTACATAAAATTCTTCCTCCTAAATATCTGTCTTAAAAAAGCACTATTGCTATCATACACAAAAATCAGCTATACATCAAGTAATTTTATAGAATTCTTGCTTTTTTCATGATATTTTAATGGATTGGGCTCATACCTTTAAGCTTCTTTGCCTTATACTCCTGATAGCGGCCTTCTTCAATGGCCTTACGAATCTCTTCCATCATAGTATTGTAAAAATACAGATTATGAAGCACACACAAACGCATTCCCAGCATCTCCTTTGCTTTCAGCAGATGCCGGATATAGGCTCTGGAATAGGTCCGGCACGCCGGACACTGGCATCCTTCTTCAATGGGACGCTCATCCAATTCATATTTTGCATTAAATAGGTTCAACTTTCCATGATTCGTATATACATGACCATGACGCCCGTTGCGGCTTGGGTATACACAGTCAAAGAAATCCACGCCGCGCTCGCAAGCCTCCAGAATATTGGCCGGCGTCCCAACCCCCATTAGATAGGTGGGTTTCGCCTCCGGAAGATGGGGCACCACAGCCTCCAGGATTCGATACATCTCCTCATGGGATTCTCCCACTGCCAATCCACCGACAGCGTAACCGTCAAGGTCAAGCTCTGTAATCTCCTGCGCGTGACGGATCCGGATATCCTCATAGACGCCTCCCTGATTGATTCCGAATAACATCTGCTTTTGATTTATCGTATCCGGCAGGCTGTTAAGCCTGTTCATCTCCTCCTTACAACGGACGAGCCAGCGGGCAGTTCTGTCCACGGACCGCTCCATATACTCTCGGTTTGCCACACTAGAAGGACACTCGTCAAATGCCATGGCAATGGTGGACGCCAGATTCGACTGGATTCTCATACTTTCCTCGGGACCCATGAAAATCTTCCTTCCATCTATATGGGAGTTGAAATACACTCCCTCCTCCTTGATTCTTCTCAAGCCTGCCAGAGAGAACACCTGAAACCCGCCTGAATCCGTCAGGATTGGCTTGTCCCAGGCCATAAACCTATGAAGCCCTCCCAGCCTTTTTACCACTTCATCCCCCGGCCGGACATGAAGATGGTAGGTGTTGGAAAGCTCCACCTGAGTTTTGATTCCTCTCAGATCATCTGTGGAAACTGCGCCCTTAATTGCCGCGGCAGTTCCCACATTCATAAATACAGGGGTCTCGATGACCCCATGTACTGTATGCAATCTTCCTCTCTTGGCAAGACCATCTTTTTTGATTAATTCATACATGGCCTTCTCCTTATCTTTTTCATACAAAATTCCCGCATTAATAGTGACAGACTACCGGCACGCCGTCGTACATCAGATCATACAACTGCTGCGCAATACTGTAGGGCAGGTTCACACAACCGTGAGAGCCATGGGTCTGATACCTTCTGCCCCCAAATGCCGACTGCCAGGTAGCGTCATGGAATCCGATTCCTCCGTTAAAGGGCATCCAGAAGGCAACAGGCGTCTCGTATTCGTAAGTTCCGTCCGGCTGCTTCTCTCCTCTTAATGTTCGGTTCTTCTGCTTCCATGCCAAAGAATACACTCCCTGGGGCGTCGCATGACCCTTATTGGGATTACCTGTCACACAGTCAGACTGCAATACAATCTGGCCGTCCTTGATAAAATACATCCTCTGATTCGTCAAATCCACCTCCGCATAGGTGCTGCCCACATCAGAATCCCCATGGCTGATTCCC
Organism: uncultured Lachnospiraceae bacterium; assembly: GCA_949957035.1. The sequence continues at coordinate 8,320 of CATLIP010000060.1, read as the reverse complement.
CGGCTGGAATAATTGGGTTCTCTCGTCACCGTCTCCCCATTCTGGATATTCGCAAGCAATGCCGCAAATTCTGCATCCTGGTCTATCCTCCAGCCAAATCCGCCGCCTTCCACTGTTGCTACGTTACCGCTTGCCGTGGTGAATTGCCTCGGCGCTCCTTTTGTATCATACTTCTCAGCCAGGGACTGGACATATCCCCGAACCGCTTCCTCGTCAAAGGTCACGTTCATATCTCCGTCAACCTTTACCCACTGAGAGATAACGGATGAATCCACCACTTCCGTGTTCGGATTAAAATCATAGGTAATATTAGCTCCCAGATAACTGTTCATAGTATCTGCAGCCGCCTTAACTTCCTGGGAATCAGAGACAAACCGCGGAAGTGCGTAACATCCTGCTTCTGAAAGGTTAAGCGTTGGCTGAAACCCGTTGATTGCTTCCGCTACCTTTGCCTGAAAAACCTCTCCATTAATCTGTGTTCCCACAACCTCCGGGGCAACGCCAAATTGCCCGTCCTGAAACTCCGGATGTGCGTCCACAGAAGGGGTCTTTCCTTCGGGATTCATACAACTAAGTCCTAAGATTACCTCTCCTAACGCTGCCTCGTCATACTGAACTCCAATCTCCGTCTCAATCTTCGGATGCTCCCACAAAGACTTAGGCCATGAGAAGCCATTCTGCTCCTTCGCAATCTCTGAAAGCTTCTTACCAGGCACATACTTAATAGAAATATCTGAACCGGCAATGGTCTCTGTCCCCCCGCCGGACTCCTCTAACGTCAGCTTATAATCCTTCACCTTTTTCTCCATCTCGTCTTCCACCTGGTCAACACTCTTCATGGAACAATCCGTACCGTTAATCTCTGTAAAAAACATAAAGTGATTGTTAAAATACACCGCAAGGCCTATGTAGATCACTAACAGCACACCCGCTATGCTCCCTGCCGTAATCAACGCAATCTTCTGAACCTTCCTGCTCTTATTCTTGTCCCTCTTCTTCCTCCTGCCTCTCTTACCCATCCTATCCTCTTTTCGCTCATCAAAATCGTCAAATTCCTCTATGTCATGATTCCCATATGTCTCATCATACTCTTCCGATTCCCGATGCTGTTTCCTCCTGTGTCTTTCTAAGGCATCTTGCGGCTTCTTCCGGCTGCCTGACAAAGATACGTCTCTGCCAGAAGATAAGCCAGCGCGGTCAGGACGCTTTTTACGAGGTTTCTTTTTATGCGGGATATCTTCCTTTGAAGCTTTCCTTGACGGAATCTCTTTGGCAGAATCCTTCTTAAAAGGCTGCTCGTTCTGTCTTGACCCACTCTTGCTAACATCCCCTTTTTCCGACGTACGGGGAGTCTTTTTGTTGGAAGATTTTTTTCGTGAAATATCATCATTATCATCCGTTTCATTCTTAGATTTTTCTGCCTTTTTAACTCTACTGCTCATCAGCCTAACTCCTCTAATAGAATTTCTCATATGTCTAGTACATTATAATATGCATATATTCAAAAGTACAGGAAAAACAACGAAAAAAAAAATGAATATTTCCTGAAGATATTGCAATTTTATTACAAATATATTAAAATTATACGTTTTATTTCTCTTCCATATAATAGAAGGATATGCTAAAATATCAGGAATAAACACACTTTTAGGAAGGAGCTATTCATATGGCTGGATCAACTTACGGAACTTCTTTTTCAATCACGACATGGGGCGAATCCCATGGACCTGCAATCGGTGTTATCATTGACGGCTGCCCTTCCGGGCTATCTCTTACCCAGGCGGATATACAAGAATTTTTGAATCGCAGGAAACCGGGGCAGAGCAAATTTACCACTGCCCGCAGTGAAGCTGACCAGGCTTTCATTCTCTCGGGTGTATTTGAAGGAAAGACCACCGGCACACCGATTTCCATCATTATCTGCAATCAAGACCAGCGGTCGCGGGATTATGGCAAAATTAAGGACTGCTACCGTCCGGGACATGCCGACTATACCTTCGACGCAAAATACGGCATCCGCGACTACCGAGGCGGCGGCAGAACCTCCGGCAGAGAGACCATAGGCCGCGTTGCAGCCGGAGCCATAGCTTCTAAACTCCTACAAAGACTGGGAATTAAGATTTTTGCCTACACAAAGGCCATCGGCAGTATTGTCATACCGGAATCCGAATATGACTATGGATGTATCAACGACAATCCATTATATATGCCAAACAACAGCTATGCCAGGGAAGCGGCTGCTTATCTGGAAGAGTGTGTAAAAAATCAGGACTCCTCGGGCGGTGTGATTGAATGTATCATCGAAGGTATGCCCGCCGGCATCGGAGAACCTGTATTTGACAAGTTAGATGCGAATCTCGCCAAAGCTCTCATGTCTATCGGGGCCGTCAAGGGAGTTGAGATTGGGGATGGATTTAAAGCCGCCTGCACAAAGGGCAGCAAAAATAATGATGGGTTTTATATGGAAGACGGGAATGTTCGCAAGCGGACCAATCATTCCGGAGGAACCCTTGGGGGCTTGAGCGACGGCAGCCGGATTGTGATTCGGGCAGCAGTGAAGCCTACTCCCTCTATCTCTCAAGAGCAGGATACGGTGGATGTATACGGAGAAGAAACACGTATTACAATTACCGGACGCCATGATCCGGTAATCGTTCCGCGGGCTGTGGTAGTGGCGGAATCTATGGCGGCAATTACGGCAGCGGATTTGCTGCTGGCTAATATGGGGGCAAGGATGGAATATTTAGAGAAGGTATATGACAGGAGATGGATCTAATTCCTGACTTTCTCATAAGCTGTTTTCACGGCATAAAAGCCTGCCCGGTATCTCAGACACACACCGGACAGGCTCCTTTCATCAGATTCTTATATCAATTCTTTTATCCACACAGACATCTCTCCCATGCCCCTGTTGTTCCAATATGCATACGGAATTGCCTTCAAGGTAACATCTTTGAGGCTCAGCGGGTACTCCCCGTATAGTTCTCTGCCATCCCACGCCGCTTCATCAATTCTCTTCCCTTTGAGCACCAGCTCCGTAATGCCTCCAAATAATTCTGAATCCAGCTCAACTATCTTCTGTTTTGTATCCACATAGAGTTCAGACAGGTTCTTCCCGTTGTCAACCTCCTCCAGACAGTACACGAGAGGTCCTTTGGTAACCGCAGTTTTCCCGCAGTCTGCCCTGACATTGGGATTGGCGCGGACGAATCTGGCAGGTGCATCAAACGAGACGGTAAGCTTCGTATCTTCGCTCAGCATAAGTATCGCATATCCCTTTTCTTCCCTGTAATCTACCACATTGTCCGCCGACATGATTTTGTACTCTCGTGCATAATCCGGTATTCTGACCGCAAGCTTCATCCCCTTTGGGAATATTCCGTCAACTGCTATATGAATCTCATTTTCAAATGGGAATCTCGTCTCTATGGAAACCTTAACCGTCTCCTTCCCTAAGTCTATCTCTGCCTGATTTGAGATAAACAGATTCACATACAGCTCATCCTCCCCTGCCGAATACATATACTGTCCCAAAGACGCAAGCGTCCTTGCAATATTGGGAGGACAGCACGCCACACCAAACCATTTCTGCCGGACGGGCTTCACATGCTCCTTGGAAGTACGCTCCATACAATTCTCCGGCCACACCTCCAGCGGATTCACATAGAAGAAGCTCCTGCCATCCAGTGCGATTCCGGCAAGCACCGTATTATACAGCGCCCGCTCCACTGTATCGATATAAGAAGCGTCCCTTGTAATATCCGCCATCCGTATTCCGAACATGGCAAGCCCGATGGACGCGCAGGATTCCGCATAATTACAGTCATTCGGCAGATCATAGTCCGTAGTAAACCTCTCTAAGATACCAGATGCACCGATTCCGCCGGTAATGTACATCTGCTTCCTGACAATATTATTCCAGATTCTAACACATGCATCCTTAAGTTCCTGGTCCTGATACTCATAAGCAAGATCCGCCATAGCCGAATACATATATACGGCTCTGACTGCATGTCCTTCTGCCGCCTCCTGCTCTCTCACCGGCCGGTCGGACTGAGAATACACCGGCTGATACCCTGCAAATTCCGGGAAAATATTCTTATAACCGGGCCTTTGCATCTCTTTCAGAAAATAATTTTCTCCCACGCCTCTGGCATCAATAAAATATTTCGCCAGATTCAGATATTTTTTCTTACCCGTAGCACGATACAGCTTAATCAGTCCGACTTCCACCTCCTGATGTCCCGGATATCCATGAATTTTCCCCTCTTCCGTACCGAAAGTCTCACATAGCAAATCTGCCAGCTTCTGTACTATATCCAGGAATTTGCGCTTGCCTGTTCCCTGATAATAGGCAACCGCGGCTTCCATCATGTGCCCCGCCGTATACAGCTCATGCCCTTCACAGAGATTCTGCCACTTGCGGTCAGGTTCCTTGATAATAAAATACGTGTCCAGATACCCATCCTCCTGCTGCGCTTCTGCAATCAAGTCGATCACCTCGTCTGCCTTTTCCTCAAGCTTCTCATCTTTATTTGTTGCCAGAGAAAAACCAACCGCTTCCAGCCATTTTGCAATATCCGTATCCTGAAAAACCGCACCGTAGAATTCCCCATTCTTCCTGCCCGCCGCAATCTCAAAATTTTCCAGACAGTGAGAGGCTTCCGCATCCGGAATCATGTCGTTCATGGCATTCCACTGATAAGGAATAATTGCATCCCTGACCAGATTCACATGCTTTGACCAGAACGGGTCATTAATCTTAATCTTTGTTAAATCTATTGAATGTAATCTCACTTCCAGTCCTCCTTACTTCTTCTAATTAATGACGTCTATGCCTTCACCGCACCGTTTGTCAGACCGCTGACTATGTATTTCTGCATGAATATGAAGATCAGCACTACCGGCAGAATCGCAATGATACCAAATGCCATGGTTGCATTCCACAGGGTCTGATACTGCTGTACATAATTATAGATACTAGAAGTAATCGGCCGCTTATTTGGATCTGTGATAAAAGTAATTCCATAGATCAGGTCGCCCCATGCATACACGAAAGAGAACACCGCCGCCACCACGATTCCAGGCTTTGCGATCGGCAGCATAACCTTTGTAAATGAAGTGATACTGTTACAGCCGTCTATTTTCGCCGCCTCATCCAGTTCCTTTGGAATAGACAGGAAATAGGTTCTCAGTATGATGATACTGAAGGGGATTCCCAGCGTCGCATCGGCAAGAATCGGCGCAATATAAGAATTCAAAAGCCCCATATTCGAGAACATAATATATAAAGATGTAAGAATCAGTGTAGACGGCAGCATCTGCGTCATCAGGAAATACAGAATCAATATCTTCCTGCCATTGAACTTAAACCTTGCAAGTCCATAGGCTGCCGGAATGGACAGTATCGTAGAGATAACCGTAGCCCCGGCTCCGATGATCAGACTATTCTTGAATCCCCGCAGCGTATCGCTGGAAGACGACAGCTGATCTGCAAATGCATCAAAGGTCAGGTCTTTGGGCCACAGAGGCGTTGGGATCTGGAAAATCTCAACCTGGGTTTTCAACGCTGTAACAATCATCCAGTACAACGGAAAGATAAAGATTACAAACACAATTGCTCCTATAATAAAAAATTTCCAGTTTCCTTTCTCATTCTTCATCTTACATCACCTCTTCCTCATCATTGATCAGTTTAATATAGAAGATACCTACTACAAATAATATCAGAAACAAAATATTCGCTGCCGCCGCACCTTTGCTGAACTGAAACTGTTCAAAGGACAGCTTATACGCATAGGTGGATACCAGTTCCGTCGCATTGATCGGTCCGCCCTTGGTCATGACCCATACAAGGTCGAACACCTTAAAGGTATAGACAAATCCCAATGTCAACACCGACATGATAGCAGGCCGGATCATAGGAATCGTAATCTGGAACAGTGTCTGGAGCTTATTGGCTCCGTCAAGCTTCGAGCTCTCATAGATCTCCTCCGGTATGGTGGTAAGACCCGTAATCAGCAGCATCATGTTAAATGGAATACCGATCCATATATTCGCCACAACAATCGCCGCCATGGCAAGCTTCGGATCAAGCAGCCATTCAAGTGGAGCGTCAATCAGATGAAGGGACATGAACAGCTGATTGATCATACCTCCCTTACTTGCAAACATGAATTTGAACAGCAGGCCTGCAACCGTAACCGGAAGCAGCCAGGAAATCATCGTCACACCCCGGAAGAAAGCGCTTCCCTTGAACTTCTTATTGAACAGGAGGGCTAACCCAAATCCGATAAAAAACTGAAAGAAGATCGATACCACGGTAAAGATCAATGTGTTGACAATCGCCGCCGACAGGATTGCATCCTCGCCCGCAAACAGTTCCGTATAGTTACTGAATCCCACAAACGCCTGCTTAGAAGCATCTGAGAATGTATATACATCTACATTTTTAAAACTTAAGATAAAGTTCTGTATCATCGGATAGCCGACGAATATCAACATATATATGGCAGCCGGAAGCGCGAACAAAAACCCTGCCTTCATGCTGATATGGTTCTTTCTCTTCATCTCATTCCACCCTTTCTTCATATAAAACCCAGAATCTATAAAATTCTATTTTCGTCTGCCACACTTGGCCGGATTCTCGGCGTTCCATAAACCCCGGCACCGGCAGATTTTCTGCATCCTATGGTAAGAAAAGGGACAGGGTGCACCTGTCCCTCTTATATTCTATGTATTATTTTTCTCCTGCCTTCACCTTATCCACCGCTGCCTGAGTATCTTCTGCAGCCTTATCCGGTGTCTTTGCGGAAGTCATGACTTCCTGGAATCCTGTCTGGATTGCATCGGAGTATGCCGGCCATGATGCGCTAGGTCCTCTTGGGATAGAAGTGTCAAGCTGCTGGATGAATGCTTTTTGGATCGGATCGTCAGTCCAGTAGGAATCTTGCGCCGCCTCTGTCTTCGGAGGGAAGGAACCATACTGCTTCATACACTCTACCATAACGTCCGTCTGATCATAATATTCCATGAATGCAATCGCACCGCTCATGTCGTCCTGCTTTACCGCACCCATATTCTCACCGCCGAGAATATATGTTGCCTGACCGGAATCCGCATCCTTCTTCGGAAGAACCGTCACACCATAGTTAAGATCCGGAGCGTCTTTCTCGATTCCGGGAATCTGCCATGGTCCGTTCTGCTGCATAGCCAGGTTGCCTGCAACGAAGTTGTTATTGGCGTCTGACTGTGTCCAGTTTACACAATCCTTAGACCATGACCCCTCTGCTACCATCTCCTGCATCAGCTTATAAGCATCCACACCGTCTCCAATGTTCTGGTAGTCGCCGCCTGCCGTATATAACCACTGCAGACACTGGAAGGTACCCTCATCCGTTCCGGTAGCCGCATTGCCGAAACCAGTCACGCCATCCTTCGTCAATGCCTTTGCCATCTCACGGAACTCTTCCCAGGTTGTGTTCTCATCCGGGTATTCCATCTGTGCATCATCAAAGATGTCTTTATTGTAGAACAGCGCCGTACAGTTGGTTGCGAACGGGATTCCATAATGTTTGCCGTCTGCCATTGTAGAAGACATAGGGCCTTCCATGTATTCATCCCAGTTAATATTCGCATCAGACACGTCTCCAAACAGATCCATCTCTATAAAGGAGGCCATCCCACATCCATCCAGGATTACCAGATCCGGAAGTTCTCCGGAGGCCATACCCAGTGTCAGCTGCTTCTCATAATCAGCAAATGGCACATAGACGTGGGATGCTTCGAATTTGTCCTGTGATTCATTGAATCCGTCAATCATATCCTGCATCATGTTCTTCTGGGCGTCTGTCTCGAAATAGTCCCAGATTACTACGGATTCCTTACCGCCGGCTGACTCCTTCTTATCTGATGAGCCCTGGGAATCATTCCCGCCGCCACTGCTGCATCCTGCCATTAATCCTGCTGCCATTGTCAGGCACAAGAGTGTACTTACGATTCTTCTTTTCATAATTTTCCTGCCTTTCCTGAATCATTTTTTGATTTGTTTCATTTGTTAGATAAAGTATAAGAAATTATGATTCTGCTTTGTACTCTAAAAACTTAAACAGGGTGGAGATTCTTTAACTGAATTCTCCACCCTGTTTTTACTTCGTTGCCCGTATCTCTTCACACACCTCTTCCGGCGTGCTCTCCCCCGTAATCACACGGAATTGTCCGTCAGCCAGCTTCTCGGACAGCTCCGCCCAGTTGTCACAGCTTGTCCTGGATATACAATTTTCCATCTGAGACAGAACCGTCTCATATCTTGGATTCACCT
>CATLIP010000059.1 GCA_949957035.1 uncultured Lachnospiraceae bacterium | reverse complement strand
GGGTCACATTCTGCTGCCACAATACACGCCTTTGGCAGATGTTTCAAATCCTCGCATAACAGCGGCGAAGCCATCGGGTTCTTGCGTTCCTCTGTCTCCTTAAAATATACTGCCATCGGGTCGTCCATACAGTTGTACTCAAGAAAATACCCCAGTCCATAACGCTTCTCCGACTCTGTCATCTCCTCCTCATAATTCGTGGTCAACGGATAAAAGAGAATCTGCTTTCGAATCTCCGGTCCTTTTTTGTCCCTTGCCATCATCGCCGTCACTGTGGCAAAGTTCCCGCCGGAACTATCCCCCGCCACACAGAGCTTATCAGGATTTCCGTGATAGTCCTCAATATGTTCCCGAGCCCACAACAGCGCGTCGTAAGCCTCATAAAGCCCCTGCGGAAATTTATATTCCGGCGCAAGATGGTAATCCGGCGCGACCACCACCATATTCCCGTAAGCAGAAAGATAACGGTGTACATATTCATAGACTTCGATACTGTTCATGGAAAATGAGCCTCCATGGTAGTAGAGCAGTACAGGCATCCCGTCTTTTGCCTCCGGCGGAGTAAATATTTTCATACGGACACACTCCCCCGCAAGCCGGACATACACCTCTTCTGCACACACCTCCATCAGTTTCTCATAACAATTGCATTTCTTCATTGCCTCTGTCATAGCGGCGGTCGACTCCCGGTTATGCATTTCCCTCCACGCCCCCGGATTCTCAAGGTCGAGAATCTCCGGTGCAGGAATCATTACCTCCGGCGCGGCCTCCCCATATTTTGGCTCCATATATTTCCTGTACTCTCCCATTATTATACCGCCTTCTTCATTTTCTTCTTTCCTGCCAACTGTTTCTGAATTCCGTCCAGACATACGGCGCCAAGGAAGATCCCGCCGCGGATGACTAACTGGTAATACTCGCTGATATTCAAGATTGTCATACCATTCGTCAATACACCGATAATCAGTACGCCGCAGACCGCCGTAGAGATACGTCCCTCGCCGCCCGTTAAGCTGACACCGCCGATGACCGCGGCAGACAGGCAGTCCATCTCCATATTCTTACCTGCCGTAGGCTGCCCGGAGCTGATTCTCGCCAGCATGATGATTCCTGCCAGACCGGACAGGAAACCTCCGATACCATAAGTCGCCACCTTTAGCTTCACCGTATTGATTCCTGAAAGCCTGGCCGCCTCCTCGTTACTTCCGATTGCGTAGAAATGTCTTCCTATGTAGGTACGGTTCAGCACGACAGACGCTATGACGATGACCGCCACGAACACAATTACCGGAATCGGCACCGGCCCCACATACCCCTGTCCGATGACCTTCGCAGACGCCGGAAGCCCGGATACAGGCATGCCGCCGCAAATCAGATACGCTACGCCTTGAAGGATAATCTGCAAAGCCAGCGTTCCTATCATCGGAAAGATTCCCGTCTTAACAATAATTCCGCCTGTCAAAAGTCCAATCAGCGTCGTCACCAGCAAACCAACGATATATGCGGGCAATAATCCCCATCCGGCTTTGGCCAGCAGCACCGCAGCAAGCACTGACTGCAGGGAAATGACCGAACTGAGAGAAAGATCGATTCCGCCTGCAATCATCACGAACAAAAGCCCGATCGTGGCAATTCCCATGATTGACGACTGCCTGACACTGGTAATCATATTCGACATACTAAGGAATGATTCCGGACTTAACGCGCCGAAAAGTATGATTAAAAATATCAATATAACTAACACAAAATACTGTTTTAAAAAATTTTTAAATTTATCCATTTCCCGCTCCTCCTAATTCGTGATATTTGATGCAAGCTTCAGAATCTTATCCTGTGTAAACTCTTCTTTTTGAAGCTCTCCTACGACCTTGCCCTCTGCCATAACCAACATCCTGTCTGACATTCCCATGATTTCCTCCATCTCAGAAGATATCATCAGGATTCCCAGTCCTTCTGCGGTCAATTTGTTAATCAATTCGTACATCTCCTGTTTAGCGCCTACGTCAATTCCCCGGGTAGGCTCGTCCAGAATCAATACCTTTGATTCGCTCGCCAGCCATTTTGCGACGGCTACCTTCTGCTGGTTTCCACCGGATAAGTTTCCCACAAGCTGGTTCACGGAAGGCGTCTTTATATGCAGCGCTTCTTTATATTGATTCACACATTCATTCTCTTTCTTTACATCAACAAACCCAAGCTTAGACAGCCTTTTTAGAATCGGGAGCGTAATGTTCCAGTAAATCGGCATTTTCAACAGTACCCCCTGGTTTTTTCGGTCTTCCGAAACATATGCGATTCCGTTCTCCACCGCATCTTTCGGGGACTCAATCTTCACCTGCCTGCCGTTTACGTAGATTTCACCGCCATGTTTCTTGTCTGCGCCGATAATCAGCCTTGCGATTTCCGTCCGCCCTGCCCCTACCAGTCCTGCCAAGCCTACGATTTCACCTGCACGCACACAAAAAGAGGTTTCCAGATTAGACGGGCCGCACAGATTCCTGACTTCCAGTATGGTATCCCCATACTTTGGCTCTCTTGAAGGATAGGTTTCCGTCAGTTCCCGTCCTACCATGTCGAAAATCAGCTGGTTTTTGTTTGTCTCCTGGATATCCACGGTCTTGATAACCTGCCCGTCCCGCATGACCGTCACCCTGTCCGCCAGCTCAAAAATCTCGTCCAACCGATGGGAGATATAGATAATGGACACACCGTCCTTCTTCAACTGCTTTACCAGCCTGAAAAGTATCTCCACCTCATTGTCGGTAAGCGGCGCCGTAGGCTCGTCCATAATCAACAGCTTTACATTTTTCGCCAGCGCTTTGGAAATCTCCACAAGCTGCATATATGCCACCGTCAAATCCCGTATCTTTGTCGACGGATCGATATCTGCATCCAAGGATTTCAATATGTCAAGCGTCCGTCTTGTCAGTTCCTTCTTATCGATAAAAATGCCTTCGTTTACTTTGTTTCCCATGTAAATATTTTCTTCTACGGACAGTTCCGGCGCAAGATTAAACTCCTGATAGATTGCCTCGATTCCGACCTTGCCCGACAGGATAGGGTTCATCCCCTGATATTTTTCCCCCTGATAGATAATCTCCCCCTCGTCCGGCGTAATTGCACCCGTGATTGTCTTAATCATCGTCGATTTTCCCGCGCCGTTCTCCCCCACAAGGGCATGTACCTCTCCCTGCCTAATGTTTATGGAAATGTTGTTAAGCGCAACGACGCCCGGGTATCTCTTAGTCACATTCTTTATCTCTAAAATATTTTCCATATGATTCGTCACCACCTCGTAAAAACAGTCTAAAAAAGGATGGTACAGTATAAACTACACCATCCATCTATACCATCCCTGAATGATTATTCCCGGCTCTCGATAATTTCTTCTACATTTTCAGCCGTTACAGGTTTCAGCGGGAATAAGATTTCCCTGTCCTCAAGCTCTTCTCCCTTTGCCAGCTTTACTGCCGTGTCAACAAAGTAATCAGAGTGTACAAGCATCTCGGAAGAAACCGTTCCCCTGAATGTGCCTCCGTCCTTTAATGCCGCCAGTGCGTCGTCTACGGCATCTCCGCCGAACATTCCCAGTTTCTCTCCTTTGATTCCCGCTGCATTAAATGTCTCGTATACCCCAAGGACACCAGCATCGTTGATACCTACCACTACATTCAAGTCAGGATTGGACTGTACCCATGCGTCGCCCACATCCACGCCTTCCGGGGTGTATCCTGCCTTTGCGGTTACAGCCACTTCTGCGTTCGGGGACAGCTCCTCCAATGCTGCAAGGATTCCCTCTTCCCTGACTACAAGAAACGGGTAATCCGGGTAATTGCACACACCCACCTGAACCTTGTCAGACTCCTTAAAAGTCTCGTTAATCCATTCCGCCGCATTCTTTCCAATCTCATATCCATATTCATAATTATCGATTCCGATAAATGCGGACGTTCCTTCAATGTCAGAATCATAAGAAATAAAATGTACGCCTGCATCCTCTGCGCTCTTTGCAGCGTCCTTCAACGCATCTGCGTCTGTCACATGGCAGATTATGGTCTGGCATCCTGCCTCGATGAAATTCTCGATTCCCGTAATCTTATCACTGATTTCCGGACACTCTTTCGTCGTCAGCGTGACTCCTTGCTCCTTTGCCTCTTTTTCCATATTCTGTACAAGATGTGCAAAAAACGCATCCGACATGTCGCTGACTACGAATCCAATCTTAATCTCCTTAGAATCTCCGCCTTCTGAGTCCCCGCCGCTTCCGGCATCTCCGCTTCCGGAACTGCATGCCGCTAAGGAAAACAGCATTGCACACACAATTGTCGCTGCAAACAGCTTCTTCAACATCCTTCTCATTGTTTCTCCTCCTTTGGTGTTTTTGATATAGCAAGTATATCAATCACCAAAAGAGGTATCAATGCGTTAATTTTTGGAAAATGTGTACTATGATTGGAAATGCTCTGAAAATTCTTCCTTGTGTATCTCACGGATAATTTTGTTGTTCTCTACCATCAGAATACGGTCGCACAAGGGGGACAGCTCTGAGCTGTGCACACTGCTCAGCACGACGCCCATCCCACGCTGCCCAAAGCCCTTCAATATCTCCTCCAACTGTTTCCTTGAAACTGCATCCAACCGTAGGAAGGGCTGGAAACAGAACAGTACCTTGGGATTCGAAAGCCCCAATCTGTTATAGATAATCTGCATAGCGTCCCGTCTGCTGACTTGGGGAGATAATTTGGACAGACCGTTAGATTCACAGACTTCCAATCCGATTTTATCCAGATACCTCTTCACCCGCCGGTTAATCAGACATCCGGCTTTCGCTGTTTTTTGGTAAACCGCCATCTCAATGTTCTCGTAAATTGATAACTCCCGGAAGACAGAAGACTGGTATTTCGCCCCGTCAATAACGCCTATTCTGTTTTGAATCAGCTTATATTCTGCCTCTATATGAAAAGTTTTTCCCTCCAAAAAAAGACTTCCTCTATAATCACATTGACCCATCAGAAGTTTTTGGAGTTCCCCACTGAACCGTTTCTGCAAATCGTAGATTCCCAGAATCTCTCCCCGCCTGCAATTGAAGCTTAGGTCTTGAAAATAATCATTTTCAATCCTCTCCATGCGAAAGACCACTGTTTTTTCTGTCTCTCGTTCCTGCTTCTCCAAAAGCTCTCCATCAGCAGGTTTACCAGCAGCATCTTCCCATTGAATCAGCGCTTTCATCAGGCTTGTCCGGTCAAATTCCCCACGGTAAAAGGTATAGCTGTCCCTCCCGCCGCGAATTACTACCGTCCGGTCTGCTGTCTCGCTGATTTCATCCGGATAGCTGTTCATCCAGAGGATGGAGATTCCTTCTTTCTTAAACCGTTCAAGAATCCCAATAATCTGACCGATATGTTCATATGAGCAGTCATCCAGAATATCATCCACTACAATCATCTTCGCCCGCTTTAGATACGCCCGCATCAAACGGATGAGATATCCTTCATAACGGTTCAGATTCTTTGCCTTCTCACCCGGCTCGATTTCTACATGGAAGTCATTCAGAATGCGTTTTGCCTGAAGCTCCATCTTTTTTTTGGATACGCTGAATTGGAAATAATTTATCTTTTCGATAATATACAGATTTTCTGCCACGGACAAATCCGGAATGAGAAGCTCCTGATTTCCAATAAAGAATATCCCGTTGGCTGATTCCACCGGTATCTCCTGCCCTCTGGTGCAGCGTTTTCCTGCAAATGAAATTTCTCCGCTGTCCGGGGTATCTTCTCCGAACAAGATAGCATATACCTCTTCTTTTCCGCTTCCCTCCAGACCAATCAGATTGACGATTTCCCCACTGAATACCTCCAGAAAAAAATGGTTGAGGATTTGACTGCCCGCTTTTTCTTTTTTCAGATTTTTCAGCAGTAATACACTCTTTTTCATTATTGGTTCATATACTCCTCTTTCTGGTAGACAAGGGGCATGGATAGACTAATCTGTGTCCCTATGCCCTTCTCGCTGGCTGCAAACATGTAAGCGTCGTCGCCCCAGTACAATTTTAGCCTTTTCTTTATATTTCTGACCGCTACTCCATTATGCCGATTATTCTCTCTTTTTTGGTCATAATCACTGTTGATTGCATCTAACTGCTCTCCTGACATTCCGCTCCCATCGTCGGCAACAGTGATTTTCAGGTTGCTATCCGCAACAGTAATATGAATCCGGATGGTTCCCTGCCCCATCTTTAATTCCAGGCCGTGGTAAATCGCATTCTCAATGATGGGCTGTAAGATAAGTTTCGGGACATAGCAGGATTCCACTTCTTCTGCCTGAATGTCATGGTAGAGAATCTCACAGGAAACCTTTTCCCCGAAGCGGTTCTTCTGGATATTAAAATAATTCATGCTGTTTTTCAGTTCGTCTTTCAGATAGACGAAGCTCTCTTTTCTGCTGATATTGTAGCGGAAATGGTTGGCTAAAGATGCTGTCATTTCTGCTACCTTCCGGTCTTTGTTGATTAACGCTTCCCCACGGATGACCTCCAAAGTGTTATATAAAAAGTGTGGGTTAATCTGGTCTTGCAGATTGTTGATTTCCGCATTCTTCATGAGAATTTCGGCGTTTTTTTCTTTAATCGCGATAGTATCTAAGGATGAAAGCATCTGCTGGATAGTCCGAATCAAATCCTCTGTTTCAGACAGAGCTTCGCAGCTTTCAAAATCTTCGCTGTTCTTATAATCTTCTACCAGTTTTTCAAGTCCGCGGTTAGGAAGATATATGTGACGGTAGTATTTTATGAAATGAATTATCCACAATGCTGCCAGCATCAGAAGTACAAGTCCCAAAAGTCCTTTGGATTTTATTGTGTACATCATCGCAACACCGGAAAGGCTGACGGCGGATAACAGTATTCCGTCCCTCATACAATCCTTAATTCTTTTTACTGTATAGTTTCCTGCTTTCATGTGCGCCTCCCGATAGTGGAAATTATGAATACAGTTTCCGGTATTCAGAAGGCTTTAACCCCACCAGTTTTGAGAACTGCTTGCTGAAATATCTGGCGTCCTGGTATCCGCATTCTTTTGCTATCTCTCCGATGCTCTTAGCCGTCTCCACAAGCAGCCTGCTGGCCTGTTTTACACGACACTGGAACAAGTATTCCGAGTATGTCATGCCTGTCTCACGTTTGAACATGGAACTTAAATAGGAGGCGTTCATATCTACCAGCTCCGCAATACGACTCAGACTAATTTCCTGCATATAATGTTCTTCGATATACTGTTTCAAGATACGTATGGGCTTTGCGTCTTTTTCTTTTTTCTCCTTCGCAATCCCTTCCATCGTTTTTTGAATCACCTCTTCCGTGATATCGAACAGCATCTTCTCCGAACGCACATTATCTACGCGGACGTTCCATCTCTTAAGCAGGTTTCCTACCTCTTCCTTACAGTAATCATTCTTTTTACAGTAATCTGCAAGTATGTTTACGTAGCTGATTAGCATATCAAAATAATACACAGGGGAATACTCTTTCTCACCATATCGGATTTCACGCATAAGGCCGCGCAGGAACTCGACTACCGACTCAGCGTCTCCGGATTCCACTCTGGACAGGTACTCGTTTTTCCTTCCACTGTTCACGATATCTTCTAACCGATACGCCTCAAAGTGATAGTTGTCTGCATAGATAAGCCCTGTTTCCGGAAAACGGATACGGTATTTGATTGCATCAATCGCGCTTCGGATGCAAAGATTCGAATCAAAGAAATGTTTCTCTTTCTTCCCCACTCCCAGAACTACGGAAAAACCTACGAACTGTTCTACGTATTCCTTTACATTTTCATAGAGCCTCTCAATAACGCCCAACACTTCGCCCTCCCGCTCTGCATCGTAGTTGCACAGTGCAATCACGCCGGAATGGGTCTCCGTCATAATCTGCTCTTCACACACTTCCTCCAGAATCCGGATTCTCTTCTCTATCTCTGCAATGATGGAGTCAATCTCTTCTTCTCCTTCTGTGTCCAGTTTCACGAATATTGCCCGATAGATTCCTTCTTTAAAATTCGTCCGGAACTTTCTGTTGACCTCATTCCTGTCTTCTTCTATCTCTGTAGACGCCTGAGGCTGTTCTGGATAGATCATGGCGGTTAAAAACCGCTTTTTCATCAAATCCCTTGTTTCACGTACCTCTAGTTCCAGATGGCTCTCATAATCTGCCTTCTGTCTTGCCGCAAGAATCTGTTCTTTGATTTCTTCAACGATTTCTAGGAGCTTGTCTTCTTCGATTGGCTTGAGAAGATAATACTTTACACCGTACTTCATGGCGTTCTGGGCATATTCGAACTGACGGAAGCCGCTGATCATCACGAATTCTGAGTTAATGCCGGCGTCCTTTGTCTTCTTAATCAATTCCAGACCGTCGAAGCCCGGCATGCGGATGTCGGATATAACGATATCCGGTCTGTGACGGGCGATTAACTCAAAGGCCTCCGGTCCGTTGTATGCCATCCCTGTAATCTCAAATCCATGTTCCTCCCAGTCCAAAAGATGTGCGATTAGCAGGCAAATCATCTTTTCATCATCGGCAACTATTACTTTTAACATAACTATCCCTCAATTCTTGCTTGAACACTTCCATATTCTGACAGATTCAGAACTTTTTCTCTCTATTTATCATACATTTATCTTCTGTATTATGCAATCTTTTTTACTTTCTTCCGAAAAATGGGCTAAAAAAACAGCAGATGCCCTACTGATGCCAGTATTATTTTCTTTATTCTATAAAGCAGAAGTGGTATAGTATACTCAAAGGCACACATTTCCCTTCGGATGGGTGGATAAGATAATCTATGTTGGAGGAGCATATGGAAACTTTAGATTTAAAACAATCCGGCAAAAAATCAGGCGGTAAATTTTTGTTGATTCTGTTTTTAACTATGTTTGCACTGGGCTTTGGCGCTCTGGGCTTTGGCATGGTTCATTCTGCCCATAAGAAGACAGAAACATGCAGTACAGCGGCAGAAGGCAGGATCGTCGGCTACCGGGAATCTTCCTATCATCATAAGCGTCGGTTCAGTCCTATTGTGGAATACCAGGTAGAAAATCAGATATTTACCGATGAGACAGATGTTCGGCTGAATTATCGCCCTTTCAAAGAGGGAGAGTATGTCTTGCTCTATTATAATCCGGACAGACCGGATGAATTCTATATCAAAGGATATGACCTGAAAACAACGTATAAGATCGGCGCGATTTTTCTGCTTGTCGCTATTGGGATATTTGTTATGCTTGCCCTGTTCTCGATATTAGGACGAGTAAAAATGGATAAAAAAAAGAAAGATGATATTCTGGTCAAGATTATCATCTTTACAATTCTTCTGTTTATGTTCACCGTAATTTCCAGTTTGGCAGGGCTTAGGATAACAATCTGTTTATTCGCAGGAGCGGGGCTTTTTAGTTTGTACGGCATCTATCAGAGCAAGCATAAAAAGTAACATCCTGATCCCCATATAAATAATCAAAAGTTTCTACAAATTTTTCAAGCACCTTCCTGACATCCAGATGTCCTCCGACAATGAATTGATTCTTCTCCTGCACCCCTGCTTTATAAAGCTCACTAGAGGCAAACTCCTCTGCGATGAAATAATTATAAAGTACCGATTCAAAGATCTGGTTAAAGACTACTGCCGTATCCTTCTCATTTCTGATAAAACCAAACATAACCGCATCTTTCATATAATCATTTGTTGCAGTATAGGGAATCGGCCTGCCGGTAAAAAGCAATTCATATAATACGGTCCGGAGCTTTGGATAGAGTTTCAGTTTTCTTATCATTGACTGATAAAGAGTGTTGTCTTCTTTCACCAGCATTCTTTCAGCTTCACAGACCCCTTCCTTTGTCCAGGCGCTTTTTTTATCCTTAAATTTTTCTGTCCCCGCGATCTCTTCATCTAGATATTTACACATCCCGGATACCAGATACGGATACCCGGACGTCATTGCGTAAATCATTCCCGATATCAGTGTGATATCCATACCAGTGTGATAATCCTTTTCATATTCCCTTAACATACCGGCAATATCATCTGAGGAAAAACTCATATCTATATCAAATCTGGCGGCAATATTCCATGGGCTGTTTTCCATGTGTTCCCCGTCAGGTCTTATTTTCCGTCTGACACTGCGCACATCGTAAACTCCGGCCAGAATCACTGATTGAAATGCCGGGAACTTTCTTCTCCTCAGATAATATGCACGGAGCTGTGCAAGGAAATCTACAAATACCTGGTCGTTCGAGGCTGCGTCCACTTCATCGATAATCAGGACAATCTTCCTCTCCGCCTTAGCACACCATTTTTTCAACGCTTTAAAAAGTGTTTGGAGGGAACTTGTACCATCTGTCTGCCCGGCAAATGAAGCAAGTTTCTTTTCAATATCCTCTGGCAAATTCTCAGCCAAATCCAGTAATTCTTCGGAAAAAGCCGCAACAAATGACTGTTCACTTTCAAACGCTAATGAACTCATCGTCTGAAAATCCATGTAGACTGTCTCATAATCTTTCTTCAGGTATTCAGCAAGCGCTGTCAATATCGTTGTTTTCCCAAACTGACGCGCCCTGTTCATCGTAAAATACAGCCCGGCATCTACCATGCCCTTAATCTCTGTCAGCCGGCCGGTCAAATCTACCATATAGTTTAATTCCGGTTCACAACAACCGACCGTGTTAAATACCTTCGCCATCCGCCGCGCCCTCCTTTTCACCCTATTATCCCTGTATGATATCGTATCATATCTTTTTACTTTTACTCAATACTCTTTAACGACTCCACCATATCTATCTTCTTGAGCTTAAAATACATCACTCCGTTAATCATCAGTGAAAATGCCACCGTAAGAGCCAGACTATAGATAAAACTCGGCAGATTGATATTCCTGCCGAACATCGCTGAATCCACCTCCACCGTCTCAATAATGAACAGATGCAGGAACTTCCCAAGCACGACTCCCACGACTGCCCCAAGGAAGGTCAGCAGGATATTCTCCCGGTACACATATTCTGCCACTTCCGTATTGTAAAATCCTAAAACTTTCAGTGTCGCCAATTCCCGCTTACGCTCTGCAATATTAACAGTATTCAGGTTATAAAGCACCACGAACGCCAGCATCCCTGCCGAAATAATCAAGACAACGATGACCAGGTTCAGGCTCCTTAACATATCGTCTAACTGCTTCTCGATATCATGGGTATAGCTGACGCTCAGCGCACCGTCCTTTTTCAGGATATCCCTTCCGACCTTCTCCATCTCCGTATTGGTAGCCGAGTCCGCCATCGTGAACAAGATACTGTTATACTCCGGCTCCTGGCCGTATACATTT
>CATLIP010000058.1 GCA_949957035.1 uncultured Lachnospiraceae bacterium | reverse complement strand
GTCCCAATCAGGGCTAAGCCTACCGCCAGCTCTGGCACCAGACTTACCAGTCCTGCAATGAACACACACACTCCGGCAAATGCAACTGCCACAGACGCAATCACTAATGATCCGAATACCGCAATCAATGAAATGATTCCTGCGAAAATGACTACAATAATTGCTATGGAAACCGGAAGTACAATAGGCAGACCCACGATCACAAGCATGATAATCAGAAATACCTTCAATACATTATTCGTCCTGGGCGGTGTCTGTCCGGCACTTTCATAACCGTGTCCCTGATATTCTTCATTACTGTAGCCTCCCTGATAATTACCGCTGCCATAACCTCCCTGATAGCTGTTATCCTGATAATTATGTCCACGGTAGTTATTCTCCTGGCTGCTGCCATAACGGTAACTGTTCTCCTTATCTTCTCTTCCCACTGGCATCTCTTTGTGCTCGAATCTCGAATCACTGTAGCCCTTCTCCGTAAATTCACCGTGTTCCTTCGATGAGCTTTCAAGATCTGCCTTAATGGTGGCCGCTACCTTTGCCGGACTTTCCAATTCTTCGACTACCTGGGACTCATTTTCTTCTCCGGCATCGTCAAAATAATCGTTGTAATACTTCATCGCATCTCTACGTTCATCTTCCGGAACATCCTGTAATAATGCTGCCAACTCTGTCATAAACTCTATGCGATTCATACAGATATCCCTCCCTCAAATAAATCATTAATCTTGACCGAATAATTCTTCCACTCTACCCGATATAGATCCAGTTGTGCACTGCCCCTCACCGTTATCTTATAATAACGCCGGTTCCGTCCGTCAATCTGCCTGTCGTATACCTCCAGGCATTCATCCTTCTGGAGCCTTCGCAGCACAGGGTACAATGTGGATTCTGATACTTCGATGGTCGTCCTGACATCCTGAGTAATCTTGTATCCGTAAGTCCCTTCTTTTTCACGGGATACAACCGCCAGTACGATAGCATCAAGGAGGGCTGCTCCGGTGTTAAATACCATGTTCTCACTCCTTTGCTTAGAATATAATATTAATTTGTGTAATATTGTTTTTGTATCTATATTATATTCCGTATAATATGATTTGTCAACCCATATTATTTTAAAAAATAATATTACTATCATAATCGCGAAACAGGGGAGCCGGAAAATCTCCGGATCCCCTGTTTCTATTGGCTTCCTTGTAAATAATAAACGAGACAAAATTGAAGCAGCATAATAATCGGCAGACCGATTCGAAACTTCCAATGTCTTGTCTTATGCCGGAACACATACATCCCGGCACAGCTCCCAACGCTGCCCCCTAAGAGAGCAATCAAAAGCAGCGTCCTCTCCGACACCCTCCATCTGTTAAGCCTGGCACAACGTTTATCATAGCCAAATACCACAAACCCCGCCACATTCATCACAATCAGACAGATAATTACAAGCCTTAGCATTTTATTTCCTTTTTGATGGTAAAGGAGTAGAGAATCTTCTCTTTCACCCTTTTTAACGTCATTTGCTCCAGCGCCTTACCGTAATAGTCAAGCTGCGCATGGTATTTCTCATAAAGCTCCTCCGCCTTAAAAATCTTATCGGTCTTATAATCCAGCACCACCAGTCCATCCTCTTCTTCAAAATACACGTCGATAATCCCCTGAACCAGAATCTGCTCGCCCTCCTGTTCGTCGGGATAAATCTCACGCGCGTCAACGCCAAGTACGAAGGGCTGCTCCTTCCAAAGCTTCCCTGCCTTCGCTGCCTCTCTCATCCGCCTCCCTGCCGGGCTTTTAAGGAACCTAAGAATATCCTCCCCACGAATACAGTCTGCCATATCCGCCTTCATTTTCCCCTCTTCCGTATAGATATGCATAGCCTCCAAAAGGCTCTCCTTATCATACTCTCTGGAAAAATCCAGAAGCTCCATCAGCCTGTGGTACGCCGTCCCCCGGGAAGCGCCCGTCAATTCTTCCTCTCCCTTGAGAAACTTAGGCACCAGGGGCACCACATCCGGCTCCTCATAAGGCATCTCCCCGAATTCCTCCGTCTCCTCCCCTATCGTCTCCAACAGATAGCTCCGTTTCTTTAACTCGGATACCGTAAACTTAAGCTTCTGACGGCGGCTTTTGGCATAAGGATACCGGTAGGAAAACTGCTCTTTCAGCGTCTCATGCATGTTGGGCTCATAGATGGTTCCCGTATCCCAGTGTTCCAACATGGTCTTCGTGATACGGCCTTTCGTCTCTTCCTCTATCTCTTCTTTTACAATATCCTCAAAGGTTAATATATTCTCCACAATGGGAACTCCCTTGGGAATCCGAGTCAGCGCCAAAAGGAGCCAGTCCCAATAGGTGTTAGCCTTGCTCAGCCGTCTAAAAGACAGGGGTTCCTCCTTTTGCACGCCAATCATCTCATATTCCGCCATTTTTTTCTCCGGATTTGAGATTGTTCCGGTAATGATTAGCTTCTCCTTTGCCCTTGTAAATGCGACATACAATACCCGCAGCTCTTCCCCAAGGCTGTCAAGCGCTTCTTCTTTCTGCATTGCCTTCTTTACAATACTCGGACTCTTCGTTCTCTTCTCAATATCGACGGCATCCAGTCCCACGCCCATCCTGGCATGGAGAACCACGCTGCTTCTGGCATCCTGCAGGTTGAACCGTTTCCCCATACCTGCCACAAACACCACAGGAAACTCAAGACCTTTACTCTTATGAATCGTCATAATGCGCACTGTATCCGACTGTTCGTCCTCCAAACTTGCTTCCCCATAGTCCACATCATACTTCTGTAACTGCTCCACATAGCGCACGAAATGGAACAGCCCCTTGTAGCTGCCGGCTTCAAAGGCTCTTGCCTTCTCCACAAGCATATCTAAGTTCGCCTGCCTCTGTTCGCCTCCCGGCAGTGCAGAGACATAATCCCCGTATCCCGTTTCTTCCAGAATCCTCCACAGCAGTTCGTGAATGGACGTATAGGGGACAATCCTGCGAAACGCCGCCATCTGTCCCAGACATTCCTTAAGTTTCCTTTGGATTGACGGGTTATTTCCTTCTATACTATAGCAACTGACCGCCTGAAAGAAGGGTACCTCCTTATACTCACTTCTTACTACGGCAAGCTCCTCTTCTGTCAGACCGCCAAAGGCTGAGGCCAGAACTGCCGCCAGCGGAATATCCTGCTGTTGGTTGTCGAGGATGCGCAGGTAGTCCAGCAGCACGCCAATCTCCTGCGCCGCAAAATATCCCTCCCTCGTCCCCGCACAGGCAGGTATTCCTTCCCTGTTCAATACTTCTGTAAATACATCGGCAAATCCCTGTATACTTCTTGTCAGAATCACAATATCCGAGTATCGGACCGAACGAAACTTTCCCGTCTTCTTATCAATAACCTGATGTTCTTCCCGAAGTTTTCGTATTCGTCCCGCAATCCCCCGGGCCTCAAGCTCCCGGTCTGTCATTCTTGCAGCCGCGCTGGATTTCTCCATGTCGTCCTGCCCTTCGCCAAACCCGTTCTCCTGTCCCGGCTCATCCTCCCACTCCTTAAAGCTGCTGTCGATAACCAGAACTTCTGTCTCAAGATTCTCTCCATCCTCATAGTCTGCTCCCACATACAGAGCCGCCTTATCGTCATATACAATCCCGCCCAGCTTTCGTGTCATAATCTGCCGGAAAATATAATTCACACTGTCTAAGACTTCTTTCCTGCTGCGGAAATTCTTATGTAAATCTATCCTCTGTTTCGCACACCCTGTATCTCTGCCTTCTGGAGCGCACACCTCATACGTATGGAACTTCTCCATGAAAAGCTCTGGCCTTGAGAGGCGAAAACGGTAAATACTCTGCTTTACGTCCCCCACCATAAAAATATTGTGACGTCCCTGCCATACGGTGGAAATACTGGTAAGAATCGTCTCCTGTATCAAATTGCTGTCCTGATACTCGTCAATCATAATCTCCCGGAACTGCTCCTGATACTCCCGCGCCGCAGCCGACGGCCGAAACCCTTCATCGGTCTTCTCTGCCAAAATCTGCAGTGCATACTGCTCCATATCAGAGAAATCAATCATATTCTGACTTCTCTTCTTTTCCTCAAACTGTTCCGAGAACAAAAGCACCAGCTCCACAAGCTCCTCCATGGCAGGACGGCACGCCCGAAGGTCATTAAGGTTCTCTTCAACGCTCTGATAAAAATACTGGCCTGCAAGCTCCTTCACAATCCCTTTGACTTCCTCCCGGATTGCCTTGACTTTCGCAGCCTTTTCCTCGGACACAGTCTTATCCCTGTTAGCGGCAAGACGCACCCATGAGATATCTGCCATGGCCTCTGTCATTTTCTCAAAAGAACCGGCGGACAACAGCCTCTTAACTATCTGCCGGTCATTCAGAAGCGTGCTCTCATAGGCGGACGGTCCGTCTGCCTCCATACAGACGGCAAGACCTTCCTCAAGCAGGCTGTCAGCCTCCCCCAGATACTCCTTTGCATGCTCCATCGCAAGACGGACTGCTTCGCTTTCCTCCAATTCCTCCAAGCTGTCTATACAGTACCCCTCCTTACATCTGTCAAGCCATTCCTTCGGGTCCGGGTAACTGCGGGAAAATTCATAGATTTTCAGGATTAACTCCTCAAGCTTTTTATCATCCCTGCCGTTCCCGTAGGCCAAAGAAAAATTAAGGAACCTCTCGCTTCCCTGCCTGTACTTCTCCTCCAACATATCTGAAAGCGCCTCCCGGCGCATAAGCTTCAGTTCCCCTTCCTCTCCGGTCCGAAACCCCGGGTCAATGCCAATGGCATGAAAATGGTCCTTCACGACAGACAGGCAGAAGCTGTGAATAGTGGTAATCCGGGCATTATGTATCAGCGTCGCCTGCTGTTTCAGATGCTCATTGTTCGGGAACTCCAAAAGCTTCTTCTCAATGGCCGCCCGAATCCTCTCCTTCATCTCTGCCGCGGCCGCCTCGGTAAATGTCACAATCAGCAGATGGTCTACATCCACAGGCTTTGTATCACTGGTCAGCATCGAAATAATACGCTCCACCAGAACTGCCGTCTTTCCCGAGCCCGCCGCTGCCGACACCAGAATATTCCTGTCCCTTAAGTCAATGACCTGCCGTTGCTCCTTCGTCCATGCTACCCCCATAGTCTACGCCTCTTCCTTTCCCTCATCCGCCTTCATAGCCCCAAGAATCTCTTCCTTGCCTGCCTTCTCTATCTCCCGGTAAACATACCCCGGAATCCGCCGGTCAAATCCGCAGACATGCCGGTATTGGCAGTAATCGCAGCCTGTTTCCTCTCCCTTTCGGTAAGGAGCCGCCTCTGTCCTGCCTTCCAGAATCTTTTGGTGGGCCTCTGCGACCTTTCTTGCAGCATGGCGCATCATCAACAGAAAATCCTCCTCCGGCACAGCCTTCGATCCCTTAGAAAGACTGCCGTTTTTATTATATTTCACAGGGACGGCCAGAGATTCCCCGTCTTTCCTGTGGTCCAGATGTTCAAGCACTTCATCCTTCAAGTTGATGATACCGTCCGGGCAAAGTTCCTTTAAAATCGCTTCCTCCAGTTCCGATTCCTCAAGTTTTTCCACCAACGGCTCTTTCATACGATAATAGAACACTCCCGCCGGAACTGCCTCTTTCTTGGGATGTCTCCCCTTCTCAAGCTCCAAAGCTCCGTTCATATAGACCATAAGCTGCAACTGCAGCCCATGATACAGGGAGACTATATCAAAGGCCTTGCTGCCTGTCTTGTAATCTACCACTTTCACATAGGTCCTGTCATCCGTCCTGCAGGTATCCACCCGGTCAATCTTCCCATAGGAGAACCTAAGCTCATAGGCCGTTGGACGAAAATCACCGGCTTTTAGCTGCTTTGTAAGCGCCCACACGGTACAATCCAGCATACGCTTCATACGGACAATCATGTATTCGTCGCGGGCAGAACGGTACAGCACAGAATTACCATAGTCCGTCACCGCCTCGTCCACACTCTCCTCCACATACTGCTTTCTCATCTTCTCCGGGATTTCCACCCAGTCATAGCCGCCGGCTTCCACCTTCTTAGAATATCTCTCCAAAGCGCCATGACAGACATTTCCCAAATCCACCGCCTGAAACTCATACTGCTGCCGTTCCCGCAGATTCAGGCCATAGGTCAGAAAATGTGCGAAGGCACAGGCGCAAAACTGCTCAATACGGGTGATGCTGTCCTCAAAATCTTCCCCGTAGAGCTTTCTGGCCGCATTCCTGGTCAATCCGTCCATGGGACGGCGGTAATATCCTGCCTTAAGCAGGCTTTCCACCTTTCTCTGCCACCTTTCATCCTTCTTATACCAAGTATACAGTTCCTTCCAGACCTCATCCATCCCCTCGCCTTTGCCGCGGAACCCGCGAATCAGCCAGTCAATCCCCAATTCTTCCGTCAGTTCCCACTGAGAAAGGCTCTTTTCTTCCTCATCCTGTATCACAAGCTTCGGATACAGCCTGCAAAGGTCTGAAATCAGATATGCCGGCCGGACGCTCTTTCCATCAGAAGAAACCTTGCTGTAATATATCTCAAGCCGCTCTGCGGGTTTCGTCAGATTCATATAGAGATAGAATTTCTGGATATAAGCCTTCTCCTTTCCCCCCGGCGCAAGGGCAAGCTTTTCTTTCTGGAAATATTCCCGATCCCGCTCCGACAGAAGACCGGTACGAAGAAGGGCGCCCGGAAGATGCACATCGTTCGCCCCAAGGAAAAACAGGGCGCGAATATCCTTAAGCCTCGTCCGCTCCACATCGCCTGCCACCACCTGATCCGTACTGGGCGGAATGACACCCACCCGCGCCTCCTCAAGTCCTGCGTCCAAAAGCCTGCAGTATTCCTCAAGGCCGACCTGTTCGTCGCCTAAAAGCTCTACAAACTTATCGAACAGCTCCACCAGTATCCGGTATACCTGTGCATACTCCCTGGCAAGGGCAAGCTCGCCTGCCTCCTGAAACTCCTCCTCCTGCCTCTTTAGCCGAACCTGCAGATTCTCCTGCACCATGAAATCATACACGGCGCATGTGATATCCTTAACCGTCTTTTTACGCTGTTTCAGCACAAACATCAGAGAATCCACCTTCTCCACCAACGCCACACGCCAATGGTTCAGCCGCTCCAAGTCCTCTTCCTTCATATATCTCAGGCGGCGCGTCCATCTCTCCTGCCACCTTTTGTAGCCTTTGATTCCAAGGCCCAGACAATAGTTTTCAAGCTCGTCCACTTCTTCCGAAGTAAATCCTGAAAGACCTGTCCGTAAGAAGCGGAAGACGCTTTCATCGCTGAAGTTTCGAAGCGCCATATTCAGAAGGCTTCGTATGTATTCTACAAAAGAATTAAGCAGGATATTTCTCTTATGATCCATAAAAACCGGTATATCGTACAGGTCGAAGGCCCGTTTCAAATAGTCGCCGTATACCTCCATGCTGCTTACAATCACGCCTATTTCTCGGAATCGCAGCCCGTCCCTGCGAACCAGACGCCGGATGGCCCCCGCCGCCTGAAGGGACTCCTCCCATGGATTTCTCGCTCTATGAATCTGGATAGCGTCCTGCTCCTCGTCAAATGTACCGGTCTGATAGCGAAACAGATTCCTCTCCAAAAATTCCAAAGGCGGATTCTCCCGGAAACGGTACACAGGTCTTTCAAATCTGCAGACAGGCTCCAAGACCTCTATCCGATTCTCTCCGGCAAGGTGCATGATCGTACTCACCATATGCTTACTGAGGGCAAACAACTGGTAAGGATGGCTGTATACAAAGGGATCTTCCCTCTCATCCATGGTCACTGTCACAACCACCTTGCGGCAATGGAGCATCAGCTCCAGAAGAAGACGGTTCTGTACAGGCGTAAAGCCGGTGAATCCATCCAGAACGACGACACTGTTCTTAAGCATCTCCGACTGGCCGATTACCCGGCTTAAACTGTCCAGCAATTCTTCTTTTGTAATATACTTACGGCTCAGATATTCCGTAAAGCCCCGGTAAAGAATCCTGATATCCTTGAGCTTATAATAGAGCCTAGAGCGGCTGCCAACAGACTCCATAACCGAAAGAAGTTCCTCTTCCCCGATATCATACTGGGTAAATTCCGAGATTACAGACTTGACCTCGGTAATATATCCCAGTTTTCGCATATTACCCTTAAGCACGCTTAATTCTTCTTCATAATCTCCTGCAATCTTTCTGAGAATCAGATTCTTTCCCACATCGTCCAGCACAGGAAGCATCCCGCCGCCGATTTCTTCAAATACCCGGTAGGCCAGCCTTCCAAAGCTCAGGACGTCGATGTTCATGATTCCCCGCCTTGGATGCGTCGTGACCAAATCCTTCTGTGTCTGCATGGTAAACTGCTCCGGCACCAGCACGATATAGTTCTGCTGCGGTTGACGAAGGGATTCTTCCACAATATATTGATACAGGCCGTATGATTTTCCGGATCCTGACGGCCCAAATATAAACTGAAGCGACATCTTGTCTCCTTTCTACTGAAGAATGACACATTGGTTGGAACGGGACTGATAGGACGCCTCAAAGCTTTCCTTATCATATTCAACCAGACCGTTCAGAGGGTCTGCAATTTTGACTGTCTTCTCTGTGTATCCTACAAGCACCGCGGCATGGTCGTTGGTGCTCCACTCTACATAGGCTCCCTCTTCTGTATCCCATCCTGTGGTCGGCCTGCGCTGCGCCATGTCTATCGTCACCCACACAATGACAGGGATTCCCTGGCACACAAGCTGGTATAATTTCTCCGGCGAAGCGCCGTTCTGGTCAATCGCCCGCCTGGCGCTGTCCTGCTCTCCTAAATAGGTGTTGGCGGCGGTCACAATCGCCCCGGTTCCGCAGACATGACCGTCTCCCGCCGGGTCTCCGATAAAATAATGGTTGAGGTCTGTCCCTAAGAGCCTTCCGTCCGCTCCATAGCGGAGATTCTCAGGCGCTTTCGGCAGATACTTATCCGACATCTCCTTCTTGTCAACATCATATCCGTAATAATTTAAAATCATGGTCAGCGCCGTAATCTCACAGCCCTTTGGCAGCTCAGGATTCTGCAGCACTTCCGGAAACGATGGGAGGGAATAATCTGTCCTTCTTGGGAAAACGGTAATCGCCGTAATCAGTTTTCCTTCCATGGCAACAACCCGAAGCGCGCTTTCCATCACGTCCGAAGCCAAGTCCTCTGACAATTTAAGCTTTGAAAGGTCTGACTCCTTGGCGCTGTCCTTCGATGACCCGCCCGCGGAATATACCGTACCGGTTCCCGCCGGGGCGCTAAGGAGCGCGGTACAAATGGCTGCTAAGCAGACAGCAGCCGCTTTCTTAGTCTTCTGTCCGTTCATCAAGATAATCCTCATACTCCTTTTCCTTAAAATATATCAACTATATTCTAAAACATTTTGAGGATATTCACAACAAAAATTTTTACATCAGCATATTGATTAGGAAGCTGTCTCCTCCCTTCTGCTCCTCATTATCGTCTTCACCTGAAACCTCTCCCAGACGCTCCATGGCTTTTTTAAGCATTGCCTTGACTTTGGCAACTTCATTCTCATCGCACATGTCGTTCGCGACTCCGTTTTCACAGTCCGACAAATCCTTCTTCAACAGGTCTATGACCATCTGAACCTGCGCCGTCGTCTTCGCTTGGGCAAGCTGCCGCGCACGTTTTCCCTGATTGAAGCCTACCCTGCCGGAGCGTTTCTCTGAATTTTCTTCCCCGTCTTTCAGGCTCTTGTCCACGCCGTCTATGTCCTCCTGTCCGATGAGAAGCCGGTCCTCTCTGCGCTTTTGCGCCTTGTCTGCTCCCTGCGTACTGCCCGTACCTTTAAGCGTTTCCCTGATATCGCCTGACACCATGGAGGTAATCTTCTCATCCGCAAAAATCTCGTCCAGGATATCTTTCGGTATCGGCTCTCCGGCGCTCCATCCCGGTATCTTCTCTTTGAGGGCGCCCGATACCTCCCGGGACAGCTTAAGCTCCAACTGGCTCAGAGTCCATGCCGCCGGCACACGGTCTTCTCTTGCAAGGGTCTTGTAATACTCGTTACGCCTGCCATGGTATGCCTCCTCTTCCGCCTGGTTGTCGCCAGACATTCCGTTATACTTATAGTATGACGTCTTTACATTTTCAAACACAAGCTCCTTCATCTCGTCCGAGACGTCTATGATTCTCTTCTGGGCCGGGTCTCCTGTGAGAAGCATTCCCTCCACACCGTAAGAATTTTTATAATGTCCCGAGCGCAAATCCTCAATCGTGTTCACATATCCTCCCCGCATACTGCATATCTCCTTTCGTTATCTCCTAAATGAAACATGGTTCTGTTTCTTATATCGGCAGGAAATATGTTTATAACGAGGAAATGGAACGAAAGGGGGTATTTTAGGGAATAAAAGATTTTTCCATATAATAACGCTTATGTCCTGCGGGGCAGTCCTTAAGTATGCCAAACACTTCATAACCTAGGCTTTCATAGAAGCCACGCGCCTGAAAATCAAAGGTGTCCAGATGGATAAGGCGGGCGCCGTTCTTACGTGCGTCCGCCTCAACCTGTAAAAGCAATTCCTTCCCAAGCCCGATTCCTCTGTATCTTTCCGCAACCCACAGTGCGTCCACATCTGCACAGTTCCAACAATACATTCTGGCAATAATACCTCCGATAATCTCCCCGGACTGCGACACTGCTTTTCTGCTCAAATCAATAAACAGTTCTTCCTGTACAGCCGGAACACAGGCCAGATTGTAGGCAACCAGACCATCTATTATCGACTTCTTACCCTCTTCGCCGCATGGGTAAACCTGATACATATTATGCCTCCACACTCCGTAACTTCTCGGCAAATTCATTGCTTAAAGTAATCTTTGCCACATAGAAAACATCCCCTGTCATATATACAGTCCAGTCGTCGTCTATCTCCACCTGCAAATCTCCGCCCGGCATATGGACGATTACCTTATTGTTAGTCATTCCCAGCTTGTAAGCCACTCCCGCAGCCGCGCATGCGCCGGTTCCCGAGGCAAGAGTATAGCCTGCGCCCCTCTCATAAATCTCAATGGCCACATGCTCCTTATCAACCACCTTCATAATCTGCGTATTCACACGATTCGGGAAATACCTTGCCATCTCCGCATAATCCCCAATCTTGCACACTAATGGCTTTGAGATCTCCCTCATGGGGATGACGCAGTGTGGATTGCCGATGGAAACACAGGTAACCGGATACAGCGTCCGTCCAAATACCATATCCTCATTAATCACTTCCCGGCTCTCTCCTGTTACAGGGATATCGTCGCTTCGGAAGGACAGCCGTCCCATGGACACCCGAAGGCGGCTTCCGTCCTCATTTAAGAAGGTCACCTCCACCGGTCCGTTGCCTGTATATAATTTGAAATTCTTCTTCTGGATATAGCCTGCGTCCTTGAGATATTTCGCAAAAATCCGTACGCCGGTCCCGCTGGTCT
>CATLIP010000057.1 GCA_949957035.1 uncultured Lachnospiraceae bacterium | reverse complement strand
GGAAGGGCAGTGTAAGAGACTACCGCCCTGCTGGTAACAGCGGGGGCACATGTAAACCCCATCCGAAGCAAGACCGGAAAAAGACGATGTGGCGGCCCGTCACGTCTTAGGTAGGTTGCTTGACCCCGCCGGCAACGGCGGGGCTAGATAGATGATTACCCAACGACATAACCCGGCTTATCGTCTTGCTTGCAAAAATTTGATATTCAAATCAGTCTGAATGATCCTATTTTAATTTTCCGTGATATTTTTCCTCACAGTATTTACAGCGATACACTTCTTTTTCCGGGTCAGTCAGAACGAACACATGGTCTAACCCCTGCTCGATGGAAGTGATACATCTCGGATTCTTACAGCGAATGATATTGGTAATCTCTTTTGGCAGGTGTAAACATTTCTTAGCAACAATCTCAGAATCCTTGATAAGATTGATGGTAATATTGTGGTCGATAAATCCTAATACGTCTAAGTCGATAAAATCAATGGGACACTCAATCTTCATGATGTCCTTCTTACCCATCTTGTTGCTCTTAGCATTCTTAATAATGGCGACACAGCAGTCCAATTTGTCCAGATGAAGATATTTGTAGATATCCATACTGCGCCCTGCCTGTATATGGTCTAATACGAAACCTTCTTCGATACGTCCGACGTTCAGTGTATTTTTTAACATGCTCTTCCCTCCTACACTTCAATATTGAGCAGCGTCAGGATGAGTGCCATCCGGATATAGACGCCGTACTGGGTCTGTTTGAAATAAGCCGCCCTGGGGTCAGTGTCAACCTCCACAGAAATCTCATTGACCCGGGGAAGCGGATGGAGAACATACATATCCTTTGGCGCCAGCTCCATCTTCTTAGAATCCAGAATATAGAAATCCTTCATGCGGACATAATCTTCTTCGTTGAAGAAACGTTCCTTCTGAACTCGGGTCATGTAGAGTAAATCCAGCTTCGGCAGAGCATCCTCAAGCCTGACCACTTCTTTGTACGGGATATTCCCCTTATCCAGTACATCAAAGCGCATGTAGCCGGGAAGTCTTAATTCTTCCGGAGAAATCAAGATGAACTTAATTCCCGGGTATCTGACCAGGGCATGAATCAGAGAATGGACGGTACGCCCAAATTTTAAATCCCCGCACAGTCCGATGACCATATTGTCCAGATGGCCTTTCAGATTGCGGATTGTCAGCAAATCAGTCAGAGTCTGGGTCGGATGCTGATGGCCTCCGTCTCCGGCATTAATCACCGGGATAGAAGAGTGCTGACAGGCAACCATGGGCGCTCCTTCTTTCGGATGGCGCATGGCGCAGATATCCGCATAGCAGGAAACGGTGCGGATGGTGTCAGAAACGCTCTCTCCCTTTGCGGCGGAGCTGGATTCTGCGGAAGAGAATCCAAGGACGCTTCCCCCCAAGTTCAGCATCGCGGCTTCATGGCTTAGTCTTGTCCGTGTGCTCGGCTCATAGAAAAGTGTTGCTAATTTTTTCCCTTCGCAGGCATGTGCATACTTGGCAGGATTGGCTTCAATGTCAACCGCTAAGTTCATCAGTCGATCCAATTCTTCTACGGAAAAATCAAGCGGACTCATTAAGTGTCTCATAAAAACCTCCTTATGATGTAAATAAAAATGTAAAAATATTTATATCAGCAACGGAATGCTAAAAAGCATGTCCGCAGTGACGTCAGGTAAGCGCGGCGTCTGCCGTCTTCGAAATATATAAATAAAAATAAGGGAAATTACGGTTATGTGTATGAGTGAATATGCTTGGAAAAAAAGAATTGTTATTAATATGAGAAAAGACAGCTTCTATAAAACGGAAATAAGAAATGAATACAACCAGCCATCCATATAAAATATGAATGACGAAACAAGAATGTTCTATATGAATGCGTATTACGCAGGTATTGTATTCACGTAAATTCATGCCTTATCCTCCCTCTTGAAAATCTTTCCTATTATAATATAACAAATACGAAAGATTTTCAATGTTTTATGAGGATTTTTTCAAACAATAATCCGGCGCCGAACCACAGCGGCGCATAATCGAGGCGGATTAGGCCGCGGATATTCAGAGGGGCTTCACTGTAGTCCCAGGGACACGCGCCGAATTTCTTCAGGAAAGAGCCGGTTACATATTCGCCGCAGAAGATGCAGCAGGTGTATACGCCTCCACGCAATAACAGGCTTTTTCCCTTGAGCAGCCGGCAGACAGGCGCCAGAAAACTTGCGCAGCCATAAATGGGGAACATCCAGATGGAAGTATTCCCGGTTAGTTTTGGGTTCTCGTCCTGCAGGGAGTGGAGTCCTGTAAAGAGGATTTCCATGCACCATCCTGTGGTCCCGCAGGTTAGGAAATTATGCTTCATATGGATAAGTATGGTAAAAAACGGGAATTTTATACAGATTTTTCTGCGAAATAATTTGGAAAAAGTACAAAAAGTGTATTATAATACAATGGAATTAGATAACTTACTGTGCAGGCAGGATGAAAAAGGAGAAGGTAATATGGCGACGTTAGCAGAGTTAAGAGTACAGATAGATGCTGTGGATAATGAGATTGTAAGGCTGTTTGAGGAAAGAGTGCGGTTAGGCGGCGAGGTCGGAGATTATAAGATACAGAACGGAATGAAGATATTTGACCGTCAAAGAGAGCGGGAGAAGTTAAAGGACGTAACAGACAAAGCGTCTACCGAGTTTAATAAGAAGGGGGTGCGGGAGCTGTTTGAGCAGTTGATGGCAATGAGCCGAAAGGTTCAGTTCCAGAAGCTGGTGGAGGCGGGCGCCCTTGGGCGATTGCCCTTCATAGGAGTGGATATTCTGGATACCCAAAATGCGCGGGTGGTATTTCCGGGGACAGAAGGAGCCTACAGTCAGGCGGCCATGCAGTATTATTTCGGAGAAAAATGTAACAGCTTCTATGTGCGCACATTCCGGGATGCAATGGAGTCCATTGAAGAGGGGGCTGCGGATTTTGCGGTGCTTCCTATTGAGAACTCGACGGCGGGAGCTGTGGACGAGATGTATGACTTGTTGGTTGAATTTGAGAATTATATCGTTGGGGAGACGATTATTCCGATTACTCATACTCTGGCAGGACTTCCGGGAACGAAACTTTCGGATATTGAGCGTGTCTATTCCAAAGGGGTTGCTCTGATGCAGGCGTCCCATTTTCTGGATGCACACAGCGGATGGCAGCAGATTAGCGTGGCGAATACTGCGATTGCGGCCAAGAAGATTAAGGAGGAGCAGGACAAGGGGCAGGCGGCAGTCTGCAGCGCCTGTGCAGCGAAGATTCACGGACTTGAGGTGCTTGCAGATAATATTAATGACGACCCCAATAATTCGACCCGGTTTATCGTGGTGACGAACCAGAAGATTTTTCTCAAAGATGCTAAAAAGATTAGTATTTGCTTCGAGGTGCCTCATGAGAGCGGGTCTTTGTATCAGCTTCTGTCGCATTTTATATATAATGATTTGAATATGACCAGGATTGAGTCAAGGCCGGTGGAGGGAAGGAACTGGGAGTATCGGTTCTTTGTGGATTTCGAAGGGAATCTTGCTAATCCGTCCGTTAAGAATGCCATTCGGGGGCTAAGGGAAGAGAGTAAGAGCCTTCGGATACTTGGAAACTATTAGAATACTTGGGGGGATTTGACTGCGATGAGGACAAATGAATTAATCTTGTATAAGCATATGGAAGAGGGAAAAATTCTCCAGGATATGACGTTTCTCATGGAGAATTATGATAATACTTACTATAATTCTGAGGATTTGAAGGGATTATTGTTTGAGTGTGTGAATGAGCTTTTAGAGATGACGGCCAGCCATGGGTTCGAGGGGAATCTGTGGCATAATTATCTGACGTATTTGTTGGCGAGCCATGAAAATGCTTACAGTACTTCCTGCGAGATTGTGGGGAGCGCTGCGGGCAGTATCAATGAGATTGCAGAGCATGATTTTGAAATATTCAAGGAATTGTTTGACTATGATTTCGTAGAAATGGCAGATATATTGGAGGCGGGATGCCTGACTTTGATTCTTAATTATCGTGGGATGGACGGACATGGGAAGGTGTTTAACAGAAGGATTCGGGAGAGGATTTGCAGCTTAAGCAGGAATCTTGCAGGGACGAAGGACGCGGGGGAGTTCAAGGATATTCTGACACAGTTCTATAAGGAATTTGGCGTAGGAAAACTGGGGCTTCACAAAGCGTTTCGGGTGGAGCATGGGGAGGCAGGAGTTAAAATTGTACCCATTACAAAGATTGCCCATGTGCATCTTAACGATTTAGTTGGATATGAGATTGCAAAGAAGAAGCTGGTGGATAATACAGAAGCATTTGTGGCGGGAAGAAGGGCGAATAATTGTCTGTTGTTTGGCGATGCGGGAACCGGGAAATCTTCTTCTATTAAGGCGATTTTGAATCAATATTATGACAGAGGGCTCCGGATGATTGAGGTGTATAAGCATCAATTTCAGGACTTAAACAATATTATCTCACAGATTAAGAATCGGAATTATAAGTTTATCATCTACATGGATGATTTGTCTTTCGAGGAGTTTGAGATTGAATATAAGTATCTGAAAGCAGTGATTGAGGGCGGATTGGAGCGTAAGCCGGACAATATTTTAATCTATGCTACATCTAATCGGAGGCATCTGATTCGGGAGACTTTTCGGGATAAGGCGGACAGGGATGAGGAGCTGCATACCAATGATACGGTGCAGGAGAAATTATCCCTGGTGGCAAGGTTTGGTGTGACGATTTATTTTGGCAAACCCGAGAAGAAGGAGTTTCAGGAGATTGTGCTGCAGTTGGCGAAGCGAAACGGAATCGGGATGCCAAAGGACGAGCTTCTGCTTGAGGCGAATAAGTGGGAGTTGAGCCATGGAGGGCTGTCGGGGAGGACGGCGCAGCAGTTTATTGATTATTTGTTGGGAAGAGAAGCGGGAGTGTAGAAAATGAGAGTGTCTTTTCCTTGTAAATAGCGCCAATCTATGCTATCATCAATGTGAACATTTGTTTTCACATTAGGAAGGAGCATGATACTATGGATAAAACGTTTAATATAACGGCAGACTGTAAGCCAAACCAGCACTATATGGTTAATCTCACCTCCAGATTAACTCCAATGAAAAGCTATGTAGACAAAGGAATCTATTTTACAATAAACTGCCCTCGCCAATATGGAAAGACTACGCTGCTCCGCGCTCTGAAAGAGCAGCTCAAAGACAGCTACTATGTGGTCAGCATGGATTTACAGATGCACACCAGCCACGCGAAATTTCGTGATGAGAATACGTTTTCCGTCGCGTTTTCAAAGGCGTTTATCCGTATCATGCAAAGGCTTAATATCGTTTCTTCCATGGAGTTAAAAAAGGCCATTGAGCGTATGAAAATGGCAGTGCAGGTGAATGAAGAGGAATTTGAATTAGTAGAATTGTTCCAGTATTTAAGCGATATCTGCAGAGCATCGGATAAGCCTTTGGTTCTGATGATTGATGAAGTGGATCGGGCAATCAACCAACAGATATTTCTCGATTTTTTATCCCAGCTAAGGGGATATTACATTGACAGGGAGCAGTCGCCTACCTTTCATTCCGTGATTCTGGCAGGAGTCTATGACATCAAGAATTTAAGAAGCAGGCTAAGCAGCGAAGAGTGGCATAGAATGAACAGTCCTTGGAATATTGCCGTTGATTTTAAAGGAGATATGAAGTTTTCTCAGGAAGAGATTGAGGGTATGCTCAAAGATTACGAGGAAGACCATGACACAGGGATGGATATCAGGAAGATGGCCGAACGCATCTATGATCATACGGCAGGCTACCCTTTCCTGGTTTCAAAAATCTGTAAGATTATAGACGAAGAGATTGCCGGAAGCGAGGATTTCCCGGACGAAAAAGGGGCGTGGTCCTACGAAGGTTTTTTGGAGGCAGACAGGATTCTTCTGGGAGAAAAGAACGTATTGTTTGAGTCTATGGTGAACAAGCTCTATGATTTCCCGGAGTTGAAGGATATGGTTTATTCCATTCTGTTTACGGGAAAAGAGATTCCTTATTTTGCCTTGAATCAGACGATAGAACTGGCTGAGATGTTTGGGTTTATTAAAAATGATAACGGAGTGGCCGTCATCGCTAATAGGGTGTTCGAGATGGTCTTTTACAAGCTGTTTCTGAAATCTCCGGAAAATAAAAGCGCGGTTCAGTAATATATGTAAATTATATTTGCTGAAATGCATTGAATATGCTATACTAACCACAATGAGAGCTGACATAATACATTATTGTCCGTAGAGAATATTTATTATAAGTAGGAGGAAGATTCATGAGACTGGTTACACGTTCAGATTTTGATGGTTTGGCATGCGGTGCATTGCTTCTGGAGGCAGGCATTATTGACAGTTGGAAATTTGCGCATCCGAAGGATATACAGGACGGCCTGCTTGAGATTGATGAGAATGACTGTCTGGCCAATGTCCCCTTCGTGGATGGCTGCGGATTATGGTTTGATCATCATTCCAGCGAGCATGAGAGGATGGAGCTTGAGGGGCGGTACAATGGGGAGAGCCGCATCAGCCCGTCATGTGCAAGGATTATATATGAGTATTACGGCGGAAAGAAGACGTTTCCACAGTTTGACGACCTGATGGAAGCGGTTGACAAGGTGGATTCCGGCAATCTGTCAGTGAAGGAGATTATGAATCCTTCAGGGTGGATTTTAATCGGTTTTCTGATGGACCCCCGGACAGGATTAGGCAGATGGAGACAGTTTTCTATCTCCAATTATCAGTTGATGGAGAAGCTTATGGATTCCTGCCGTACCATGAGGACTGAGGAGATTCTTGCGCTGCCGGATGTGCAGGAGCGTATTGAGACTTACATTGATCAGACGGTGAAGTTCAGGAAGATGATTACAGAACACACGGTTGTGGATGGGAACGTCATCGTTACGGATTTAAGAGGTGTGGAGCCTATCTATACAGGCAACCGTTTTATGATTTACAGTATGTATCCCCAACAGAATATTTCTGTATGGATTGTCAGCGGACGCGGCGGAAAGGGGTGTTCCGCGGCGGTTGGATACAGCATCCTGAACAAGACTGCAAGCATTGATGTGGGAAGCCTGATGCTCAAATATCACGGCGGAGGCCATCGAAAGGTAGGAACCTGCCAGTTTACCGCGGAGAACATGGAGGAAGAACTTCCCAACATGCTCTCAGAACTCAGTGAAATGGCGAACAAATAAATATACCAATATTTACATCAACATGTCCTCTGGTATCTTGTGATAGAATAGTTTTGTATCTATCAACAGGAACAGGAGGAGGATGACACGATGTTTAAAGAGGCGAAAAGAGACGCAGATGTGGAGAAGGTCTGCAGGGTGTTTGGCGACTACATAAAAGCCAGTCCCTTTCTTGATTGGATTTGGTCAGACAAGCTGGGATATGTCCTGATGCAGATTAATTTAGAGCGTCAGGAGATTGTGGAGAGCCATGTAATTACAGATGCGAAGAGGCTTTGCTGGATTCTGTTTAACGAGATTGCCGATGATGTGCTTGAGAGGGAACAGAGCGACCACTCTACATATGATGCAGACTCGTTGGAGCGCGCCAGGATTCAGAAGCGTCTGAAGCCCTACACCGACCAGCTGCCGGAGTACAGCAGTTTGTGTGAAAAGCTGTGGAGGGAGTAATCTGTTGCTGCGGCTGCGTCAGTCCTGTAGTTGTGAGTTTACAACATAGAAAACGTGCAGGTTTAGTCCTGCACGTTTTCTATGTTAGAGATATCTGAATCGATTACCAGAGAATAATTTGTGTAATACACGACGAATCCGGGTTTTGCACCGTTAGGCTTTTTAACATGCTTTTTTTCCACATAATCAATCTCAACCTTATCGCTTCCGCGGTTTTTCGAATAATAAGCGGCAAGCCGTCCCGCCTCTTCGAAGGTACGGTCCGGCAATTCATTCCCGCCGGTCTTTACGATTACATGGGAGCCCGGAGCGCCTTTTGCGTGGAACCACCAGTCATTCCCGGCGGCAAAGGAGAAGGTCAGCTCATCGTTCTGCAGGTTATTCTTTCCTACATACATATGATACCCGTCGCTGGAAATGTAGTGCATGGGTTTACTGGTGAGCTTCACTTTTTTCTTGGTAAATTTTCTGCGGATATATCCGCTTTGCATCAACTCTTCTTTGATCTGTGCCAAGTCTGCTTCGTTCATGTCGATATCCAAAGCATTGCTGATAGATTCCAGATATTGGATATCATCGGCTGTCTCACGAATCAATTCTGTAAGCGCTTCATAGGTACGTTTCTGATTATTATATCTTGCAAAATATTTCTGAGAATTTTCCTGTGGCGTCATAACAGGATCAAGGGGTATGGTAATCTCCTGGTCTGTGTAGTAATTCAGGGCAGTCAGCTCCTTAGAGCCGGCGGGGAGGCTGTAGCCGTAGATATTGATAAGTTCTCCGTAGACTTTGTATTTGTCACGATTCTCGGTATCCTTAAGCTGTCTTAATTGCAGATCATATTTCTTGCGGTTCCGTTCCAGAGAAATCTGTACCACATGGCGCAGGTCTGTACTTTTCTGCCGGATTCTGGTTAAAGTGTTTTTGGTCCCGTAATATGTCCTGAGAACTTGGGAAATGGAATCAAATTCCTGTGAAGTATACCGGCCAAAATGGGAGAGAGGAATCGCACAAAATTCCTTCGGCGTATTCTTATCATAGTATATCGAGGGTGTGAACCTGCCTTGCCGGACATTTTCCATATAATAAGAAAACTGTCGATAGAGGTGCTTAAGCATATCCTCGGAAAAATCTTTGGCAGTCATGCCGGATTCCAGCCCTGCAAGAGAGCAGATCTCCTCCGCGACTACGGGACTGATACCTGTGAAACTGGTATAGAGGGCCTTGCCAAGGGGAGCGGGCTTATCTTTTAGCGTCTTCTTAAAATCCTCAAGGGCGACGGTTAGAGGATTCTGTTTTGACATAGTGTCAGGTATAAAGTAGTCTCGGCCGGGCAATACCTCCCGGACAGAACTCATCTGTGCGTTGACATGCTTGATACTGTCAATAATCCTGTCTTTCTCATCACAGAAAATGATATTGCTGTGTTTTCCCATAATCTCAACAATCAGTTTTTTCTTACACAAATCCCCAAGCTCATCCAGATGTTCGATATCCAGATGGATAATTCGTTCAAGGCCGGGCTGTGATACGCCTGTGATGCGCCCGTTTCCGATATGTTTGCGCAGCAGCATGCAGAAATTAGGTGCAGTCATAGGACTTGGTTTATTCTCATCCGTCAGATAAATCAAAGGGAGGGATGCGCTGGCAGAGATATAGAGCCTGTACGCCTCCTTTAGTGTCTTGATGGTAAGTAACAGTTCGTCTGTCTCCGGCTGTGCAATCTTAGTAATCCGTCCGCCTGTCAGAGTGTCTCTAAGCTCTTTGGTCACTGCCGCCACCGTAATTCCGTCAAATGCCATAATTTAGACTCCTTTCTCGGTCAAAACTCAAGGCTAGGGAGTTTCGCCGGATATAATGTGGTCAGTACACTAGTATAACATGGTTGACTCAATTTGCCAAATGCCTTATAATGAATGAGGCAATAAATTTGAATACATTATTTAAAAAGAGGTTCGTATCATGATAAACAGTATGACAGGTTTCGGGCGCTGTGAGAGTTCGGATGGGGACAGAAGGTTTACCGTCGAGATGAAAGGTGTGAATCACCGTTATCTGGATGTAAATATCCGTATGCCTAAGAAATTGAATTTATTCGAGACTGCAATTCGTAATCTTTTGAAGCAGAGTATCCAGAGGGGAAAGGTTGATATTTTTATTACGTACGAGGATTTGTCTGAGAATCAGGCGTCGTTGAAGTACAATGAACAGTTGGCCGGGGAGTACCTTGCTTATTTTAGGCAGATGGAAGAGAAGTTTTCTCTGGGAAATGATATACGGGTTTCCACCCTTCTTCGCTGCCCGGAAGTGCTGACAATGGAAGAGCAGACTCTTTCTGAGGAAGAACTGTGGAATGGGCTTAAGAAGGCATTAGACGGCGCCATCCGGCAGTTTGTAGAGACAAGAGCACAGGAAGGGACCAATCTAAAGGAGGATATCCTTAAGAAGCTTGGCGGAATGCTGAAGCTGGTGGATTATATTGAAGAACGGACGCCCCGGATTGTAGCGGAGTATCGGGAGAAGTTAGAGAACAAGGTGCGGGAGCTGCTTACCGATACACAGATAGAAGAGGGAAGAATTGCTGCCGAGGTTGTGATATTCGCGGACAAGATTTGTACAGACGAGGAGATCGTAAGACTTAGAAGTCATGTAGTACATATGAAGGAGACGTTGCAGTCCGAAGAAAGCGGCATTGGACGTAAATTGGATTTTATCGCCCAGGAGATGAACCGGGAGGCGAATACCATTCTTTCCAAGGCGAATGATTTAGAAGTTTCGAATGCAGGGATTGATTTGAAGACGGAGATTGAGAAGGTAAGAGAGCAGATTCAGAATATTGAATAATCAACGGATAGAGAGGGCGAGCTCATGGATGGGAGAGGTATTTTAATCGTGGTGTCCGGATTCTCCGGAGCCGGCAAGGGTACGGTCATGAAAGAGATTATGAGACAGTATGACAATTATGCGCTGTCTGTTTCTGCCACAACCAGAAAGCCAAGGCCGGGCGAAGAGGATGGACGGGAATATTTCTTTAAAACCATAGAAGAATTTGAAAAAATGATTGCGAAAGACGAACTGATAGAGTATGCTAAGTATGTGGACAACTATTATGGGACGCCGAAGGCCTACGTAAAGGAGCAGTTGGAAGCCGGAAAGGATGTCATCTTAGAGATTGAGATTCAAGGGGCATTGAAGGTGAAGGAGAAGTTTCCAGAGACGCTGCTTTTATTCGTGACTCCGCCTACGGCCGGAGAGTTAAGGAGACGCTTGGAAGGGCGTGGAACTGAGACTAAGGATGTGATTGACGGTCGTATGAGACGTGCGACAGAGGAAGCCCGGGGAATGGACCGATATGATTATCTGATTGTCAATGATGTGCTTGAGGAGTGTGTGACGCAGGTACATCAGATTATTCAGGGAGAACACAGAAGAAGTTATCGCAATGCGGCGTTTATAGAGCGTATGAAAGAAGAGCTGAAAGGAGAATAGTGTATGCTGCACCCATCTTACACAGATTTAATGAAAGTAGTGAATAAGGATGTAGAAGAAGGCGAGACTAAGATTGTCAACAGCCGGTACTCTATCGTTATGGCCACCGCAAAGAGGGCCAGGGAGATTATTGACGGCAATATGCCTTTAGTGCCTGTGAAGAACGGTGAGAAGCCGTTGTCGGTTGCCATTGACGAGCTGAATCAGGCCAAGATTAAGGTTGCCGCGCAGGAAGAGCCGAAAGAGCCGGAAGTACAGGAAGCAGAGGACATTCAGGAAGAGGCAGGCATGACGGAAGAGGTTA
>CATLIP010000056.1 GCA_949957035.1 uncultured Lachnospiraceae bacterium | reverse complement strand
GCTGTCGGAGTGGTGGTGACGTGCGTCTGTTTCCCCATATTCAGCCATACAAAGGATGAATCCAGGCAGATATTTACCAGTCTTCTGGCGGTGTCCCTGTCTTATGTGTTGTGTGAGTATGCTGGATTTTCCGGGGCGATTGCCTCGGTTGTGTGCGGGGTTCTGTTCTCTGCACTCAGGAATTTTTCGGAGTATAGGGGAAGGACGCTTGAGCTTCATCAGTTCGACAGCTTCTGGGAGATACTGGATACGCTGCTGAATTCCGTTTTGTATGTTATGCTTGGGCTTTCCTTTATCCGAATCTTACAGATGCCCCATGTCCTGATTCTGTCGCTCCTTGCAATCGCTGCGAATCTGGCTGCAAGGGCAGGAAGCCTTGGCGCTGCGTCCATCTTCATTGGTCATCTGCCTGACGGGTATCATAAGATGCAGTTCATTCAGCTTCTGACCTGGGGAGGACTTCGGGGAGGGCTTTCGGTTGCGCTTGCCATGAGTGCGCAGGAGCTGGTTTCCGAAGAGGTGTCTCTGATTATTCTTGGCGGAACCTATGCAATCGTGTTCTTTACTACGAT
Source organism: uncultured Lachnospiraceae bacterium (assembly GCA_949957035.1). The sequence goes on along the minus strand of CATLIP010000056.1, from coordinate 10,931 downwards.
CATACAGGGGATGACTATGCACAGAGTATACCAGCGTATACAGAGTACCGTGGTCAGAGGAGAATAGGAAGTATGTGATACATTTTTTTAAGAAAAACAGTTTTGCGGTATAAAATCCCTTCATTTACAGATAATAGTATCATTACAAACATGTGATATGAAAATCTACAGATGGAGGAATCGATACTATGAAAGCTACTGGAATTGTGCGTAGAATAGATGATCTGGGAAGAGTGGTTATTCCAAAGGAGATCCGGCGGACATTGCGGATTCGGGAGGGCGATCCACTGGAAATCTTCACCGACAGGGAAGGTGAAATTATTTTAAAGAAATACTCTCCCATCGGAGAGCTGTCAACATTTGCAAAACAGTATGCTGAGAGCCTGGCCCAGACCATCAACTGTCTGGTGTGTGTCTGCTACATGGATCAGATTATTGCGGCGGCAGGAAATGGAAAGAAGGAACTTCAGGACAAGTATATCAGCAGACAGCTTGAGAAGAGCTTAGGCGGCCGAAGCCAGCTTGCGGCTTCGGCAGGGGATAAGGCATATATTCCTATTATAGACGCTCAGGATGAGGACTATGAGCACGAGATTATCAGCCCCATCATCTGCGAGGGCGACATTATCGGGGGCGTTATTTTGTTATCCCGGGATCCGAAAAAGAAGCTTGAGGAACTTGAGCAGAAGATGGCGGCGTGGGCGGCAGGATTTTTGGGGAGTCAGATGGAGCAGTAGGACCGAATCCATGATTAAAGTACTTTTTGAGGAATATATTGGAAGTTTTCATCATACCTTGTGTTAGACAAGGAGGGATGGGAATGGAAAGAAAGCTCCAGAAAGATACGTGGATTATGTGGATATTAAAGTCACTTTTGGTTTCCTATGTCATTACAGGAATACTTCTGATGCTTCTGGCAGTTGCTCTGTTTAAGTTTGAACTGAACGAAAAGGCAGTGTCGGCAGCCATCGTAGCAATCTACATTATGGCAACTCTGCTTGGGGGCATTATTATCGGGAAATTTGCCAAAGTGAGAAGATATCTGTGGGGACTGGGCCTTGGAGTCGGGTATTTTGCACTGCTTCTTTTGATTACCCTTGGAGTATACCGCACGCTGAACGGTGATGCGGCGAACCTGATGACCACATTTATTCTGTGTGCAGGAGGCGGTATGGCAGGAGGTATGCTGTCATAGGATTAGGGTTATATATTGTGCAAAGTTTTAACTTCCTTATTGCGCAAATGAAAATGTGATGCTATAATAACAGAAGTCAAGCAAAAATAAGGAGGAACATGATCATGAAGCATGTAAAGACATTAAATACACAGACCATGAACAACAGTTTGAAAAAAGGCGGATGCGGCGAGTGCCAGACATCCTGTCAGTCAGCATGTAAGACTTCCTGTACAGTAGGCAATCAGACATGTGAGCAGAAGAGATAAGTCGGCTTTGACGCAGGCGGAGAATCCCGTAAAGCGGGATTCTTTTTCTGTTGTCCGGTATCTTGTTGTCAAGGAAAGAACATTGTACCGGCAATCATAATTTTTGAATGAGTGTAACGGGAAAGAATGCCTGAAGGCAGAATATTTTCGGAGGCGCTCGTATACGAAAGGGGTACATAGTCTTGATACATCAGTATCAGAATAATGGATACAATATTGTTATGGATGTGGTCAGCAGCGCGGTTCATGTGGTGGACCGGCTCTGTTACGATGTTATTTTCCAATTGAATAAGGATTGCACAGAGCATACGGTTCAGACGCTTAAGGAGCCAGAGGTTCTCGAAGGGCTTATACATGAACTGGGCGGGCAGTATGGAGAAGAGGATTTAAAGGAGGCCCTGTCAGACGTGGCAGAGCTTACCGGGGCGGGACAGTTATTTGTGAAAGATACCTATGAGGATATGATAGAGGAAGTGAAGAAGCGCAAGACGGTGGTAAAGGCCCTCTGCCTTCACATTGCCCATGACTGTAACCTTGCCTGCAGATATTGTTTTGCCGAAGAGGGTGAATACCATGGCAGACGGGCGCTCATGAGTTTCGAGGTGGGGAAGAAGGCGCTGGATTTCCTGATTGCAAATTCCGGAAACCGCAGGAATCTGGAAGTGGATTTCTTCGGCGGAGAACCATTGATGAACTGGCAGGTGGTCAAGGACCTTGTGGCTTACGGAAGAGCTCAGGAGAAGATTCATGACAAGCATTTTCGTTTTACGGTTACCACGAACGGCGTGCTGCTCAATGACGAGATTCAGGAATTTGTCAACCGGGAGATGGACAATGTGGTGCTAAGTCTGGATGGACGCAAGGAGATTCATGACAGGATGCGTCCCTTCCGCAATGGGAAGGGGAGCTATGACCTGATTGTGCCGAAGTTTCAGAAGCTGGCAGAAAGCCGTAACCAGGAGAGGTATTACGTAAGAGGGACATTTACCCGGAATAATCTGGATTTCTCCGAGGATATCCTTCATTTCGCAAAGCTTGGGTTTAAGCAGATGTCAATCGAGCCTGTGGTGGGAGAGGAGAGCGACCCTTATGCCATTCGTACCGAAGACCTTCCGAAGATTATGGAAGAGTATGACAAACTGGCTAAGGTGATGATTGAACGCGAAAAACAAGGAAAAGGTTTCAATTTCTTTCATTTTATGATAGACTTAGACGGTGGCCCCTGTGTGGCGAAGCGCTTGTCGGGATGCGGTTCTGGAACCGAATATCTGGCAGTAACGCCATGGGGGGATTTGTATCCGTGTCATCAGTTTGTAGGGCAGGAAGATTTTCTGATGGGAAATGTGGACGAGGGTATCCTTAGGCCGGAGATTGGGGATGATTTCCGAAGCTGTAATGTGTATTCCAAGGATAAATGCAGGGATTGCTTCGCAAAATTCTACTGCAGCGGCGGATGTATGGCCAATGCCTACAATTTCCATGGCACAATCCATGACACCTATGATATAGGATGCGAGATGCAAAGAAAGCGCGTTGAGTGCGCGATTATGATAAAAGCTGCATTGGCGGATAATTAGAAAGGAAGTTTACCATGAAGAAGAACAAAGGTATCATAAGCCTGATACTGACGGTAGTTCTCATTGCCTTGATGGGATTTACAGTGACGGTCGGGTTTGGGAAGACCCAGACCGGAGCCATGAAGAATATCAAGCTTGGTCTTGATTTGGCAGGCGGTGTCAGCATCACGTATCAGGTTAAGGACAAGAACCCGACGGATGAAGAGATGAGCGACACAATCTACAAGCTGCAGAGACGTGTGGAGCAGTACAGTACGGAGGCAAGCGTTTATCAGGAGGGAAGCGACCGGATTAATATCGAGATTCCCGGTGTGACGGATGCCAACAAGATTTTGGACGAGCTTGGAAAACCGGGTTCTCTGGAGTTTCAGACAGAGGACGGCGAGACGGTGCTGACCGGTTCCGATGTGGAGACGGCGACTGCAAGGGCCGGAGAAGACAGCATGAAGAACCGGGAATACTCGGTGGAGCTTACGCTGAATGATGATGGTAAAGAGAAGTTTGCGAAGGCTACAGAAGAGAATATAGGGAAGAAGATTAATATTGTCTATGACGGAACAACCATCAGCGACCCAATCGTTAATCAGGCCATTACCGGAGGACAGGCATATATTACGGGTAACTTTACCTTTGAGGAAGTAGATACACTGGCTTCTACTATTCGTATTGGCGGTCTGAAGCTTGAGCTTGAAGAACTCCGTTCCAATGTGGTAGGAGCTCAGCTAGGCGAGCAGGCCATCAGTACCAGCTTGAAGGCAGGTGCAATTGGTCTGGCCTTAATCATCATATTTATGATTTTCGTGTACTATCTTCCGGGATTAGCGTCCGGGCTTGCTCTGTTAATCTATACGGAGCTGGTTTTGGTAGTCCTGAATGCATTTAACGTCACGCTGACTCTGCCTGGTATTGCAGGTATCATCCTTGGTATTGGTATGGCGGTGGATGCGAACGTCATTATATTTGCCCGTGTGCGTGAGGAAATGTCCCGGGGCAAGAGTGTAAAAAATTCTTTAAAGGCCGGTTTCCAGAAGGCTATGTCCGCCATTGTGGACGGTAACGTGACTACCTTAATTGCAGCGGCTGTGCTGTGGTTCAGGGGCTCGGGACCGGTTAAGGGTTTTGCGCAGACTCTGGCCATCGGTATCATTGTGTCCATGTTTACGGCGCTTGTGGTTACCAGGATTATTGTATTTTCTTTCTATGCAGTGGGACTGCGCAAGGAGAGCTTATACTACCGTCCCAAAAAGGAACGGGAAGCGATTGGATTTGTGGAGAAGAGGAAGGTATTCTTTGGAATTTCTGCTCTTCTGATTGTGGCAAGTCTGGCTGTGATGGGAATCAATTCCTCACAGGGGAAGGGTGCGTTTGCCTACAGCCTTGAGTTTGAGGGCGGTACTTCTACCAATGTGACTTTTAATGAAGAATATTCTATCGAAGAGATTGATGAGAAGATTGTACCTGTAGTGGAAGAGATTACAGGGGATAATAACGTGCAGACACAGAAGGTTGCGGGAACGAATCAGGTTATTATTAAGACAGTGACACTGTCCCTTGATCAGCGTGAGGCGCTGAATCAGGCTATGGTGGACGAGTTCAAGGTGGATGAATCCTTGATTACCGCTGAGAATATCAGTTCAACCGTAAGCAATGAGATGCGCGAGGACGCGGTTGTGGCGGTTATTATTTCCACTATCTGTATGCTGCTGTACATCTGGTTCAGATTCAAGGATATTCGTTTTGCGGCAAGTGCGATTCTGGCCCTTCTGCATGATGTCCTGATTGTAATTGGGTTTTATGCGATTGCAAGGATTTCCGTTGGAAATACGTTTATTGCATGTATGCTGACGATTGTGGGTTACTCCATCAATGCGACGATTGTTATCTTTGACCGTATCCGTGAGGAGCTGCATTATCAGACGAAAAAGACGGACCTTATGAGTGTGGTGAACAAGAGTATTACCCAGACTTTGACCAGAAGTATCTATACCTCCCTGACCACATTCGTGATGGTGGCGATTCTGTTCATTATGGGCGTCAGCTCAATACGTGAGTTTGCGGCGCCGCTGATGGTGGGCGTTATCTGCGGAGCATATTCATCCGTATGTATTACAGGCGCACTGTGGTATGTGATGCGGACGAAGCTGGTGAAGAAGGACGCATAAAATATATATTTAATTTAGAGAAAAGGGGCTGTCGGAAATGATGATATTTTCACATTTTCAGACGGCTCCTTTTTGGGAAAACAAAAAGGACGGAGGGAAAAACATAGATGGAGCGTTGGGTACTTCTGAGAAAGGGCGCGGATTTTGAGGCTATTGGGAAGAGATTCCATATAAGCCCAAGGCTTGCCTGTCTGATTAGAAACCGAAATGTGACGGGTGAAGCTGCGATTGATAAGTTTCTAAACGGGACGGCAAAGAATCTGAGTGACGGGCGGCTTATGAAGGGGATGGAGAAGGCGGCAAAAATCCTTAAGAAGAAGATTGAAGAGGGAAAAAAAATTCGGATTATCGGTGATTATGACATTGACGGGATTAATGCGACTTACATATTGTTGGAGGGAATCGAGAAGCTTGGGGGGAATGTGGACAGTGACATTCCGGACCGAATCACAGACGGATACGGGTTGAACATAGAACTTTTGAAGCGGGCGTATGAGGATGGGATTGATACTGTTATTACCTGTGACAATGGAATAGCGGCAGCCGATGAGATTGCTTATGGGAAGAGCCTTGGAATGACCATTATTGTGACGGACCATCACGAGGTCCCTTATGAGGAAGTTGAAGGAGAGCGCATTTACCGTCTGCCTCCTGCCGATGCGGTCATTGACCCCAGGCAGCCGGGGTGCGGATATCCGTTTCCCGGGCTGTGCGGCGGGGCGATTGCATATCAGGCAGTGTGTACCTTGTGTGAGGCCATGGGAAGGGAGCCCCAAATATTTTCATATCTGTTGGAAAATGCAGCCATTGCCACAGTGGGGGATGTGATGGATTTAGAGGATGAGAACCGTATCTTGGTGAAGGAGGGGCTTAAGCGAATCGGCAGTACCGAAAACCTGGGGCTTAAGGCGTTGATTGAGTGTACGAAACTGGAAAAGGACAGAATCAGGGCCTATCACATTGGTTTCATTTTGGGGCCTTGTATGAACGCAAGCGGAAGGCTTGACACAGCGAAGAGGGCTCTTGCGCTTCTTCGGGCAAAGAGCAAGAAGGAGGCCGATGTGCTGGCGGGCGACCTGAAAGCGTTGAATGACAGCAGGAAAGAGTTGACAGAGGAGGCTGTGGCACAGGCGAAGGAGCAGGTGGAGAACAGCGGTATCCGAAATGACCGGGTGTTGGTGATTTACCTCCCTTCCTGCCATGAGAGTCTTGCGGGAATCGTTGCGGGACGGGTACGTGAGAGCTATTACCGGCCTGTTTTTGTGCTGACGGATGCCAGGGAAGGAATCAAGGGCTCCGGCCGTTCCATAGAGGCTTATCATATGTTTGAGGAGTTGAGTAAGTGCAAGGAGCTTCTGACGAAATTTGGGGGCCATAAGCTGGCGGCAGGTCTTTCGTTAGAGAAAGAAAACTTAGAGGCCTTCCGCCGGATGCTTAATGAAAAATGCGCCTTGACAAAAGAAGATATGACAGAGAAAGTAGTGATTGATATGGAGCTTCCCTTTGCTGATGTGACGGAAGAATTTATTCGGGAGCTTTCTCTTCTTGAGCCCTTTGGAAAAGGGAATACGAAGCCTGTGTTTGCCGCTCGGAATGTGGAGCTTCTAAGCGGACGGATTCTGGGAAAGAACCGAAACGTCCTAAAGCTTAAGGTTCGGGATGCCTCCGGGATTTCCATAGACGCTATGTTTTTTAACCACATAGAAGATTTCCTAAAGGCTCTTAAGGAACGTTATGGTAATCCTGCGGTAGAGAGACTGTTGGCCGGAAAACAAACGAATATGACTCTGGCTATCACCTATTATCCGGAACTGAATGAGTATATGGGACGGGTCACTCCTCAGATTGTCATGACACATTACCGATAAAAAGACATACTGTCCATAAAAAGAGGCTGTCAGTAAATGATAACAAAATGTCATCTGCTGACAGCCTCTTTTAGTTAGATGTCGTTATATATTACATATCTTTATACTGTAAATCCTTCAATACTGTTTTAAAACCAAGCTTCCGTAATCTTTCCTGAACGATTTCCGCGCTTTTCAGGTCGGTATTGGCGAGCAGTATGTAGAATTTTCCACCGTTTAAAACGCCCATATAGTCTGTGAGACGTATCTTGCATGCGACCTGAATGGAAATGTTTCTATAATCCCGGTACCCCATCTCAAATTCTACCAGCGCACATTCTGTCAGCCCTTTTTCCTTGGCCTCAAAAAATGCTTCGAGCAGAACGCGGAAGGTTCCTTCGTTCAGTACGTTCGTCCCTTCCAGATAATTCTTCCTTCTGAAGCTTGACATATACCGGCTTGCCCGCAGAATGGTCTTTTGAAGCAGCGTCTCGATTACCGTCAGCCGTTTTATTGGCGATATTCCATGGGTATTGTCTGAAACATCCCAGAACATCAGGATTACACGAATATCCTCTTCCGCATAGATTGCATGGGCTAAGGCTGGGCGGTTTTCCTCCTTCCCTTCATTCACATAAATCCTTCCGGCTTTTATCTCGCTGTAAAGCTCGCCCATTTCTATGTATTTTATAGAATTGCCAAGCCTTCTGGCTTCTAAAGATGTGGAGGAATAAAGTCTTGCATATTCTCGGTTCGCCACAGTATAGACTGCCACATTCTTACTGCCCATCTCTCTGCCGAGTATCTCTGCCGCGTAGAATAGTACTTCCTCGGGTTTGTACTGCTCCAAACTGGAAATGATCTCATAGGTTGATTCCCAGCTGTCGTTTTGTTGTTCTTCTGTTATCTGTTGCATTCTCGTTCCGTCAGCATTCTGTAATTCGTCCGGATACAATTTCATCACCCTTCCATATTACTGTGTGTTTTATATGGTATTATTTTGCACTACTTTGGGGAAATTGTCAAGGAAGAGAAAGGGCATTCCGTAAAATGATTGAAAATCCTGCAAACTAATGCTATAATGCTGTACTAAGATAGTATGAAAAAGGTCCTGTGTGAAATGCGGAGCAATCCGCGGCATCCAGGGGGCAATATGATACAGGAATGGAGAGATTGTTATGAAAAAGATTGAAGAGTATGTGAGAAGTATTCCGGATTTTCCGGAGAAGGGGATCATTTTCAGAGACGTGACCAGCGTTTTGCAGGACGCGGACGGTCTTGCGCTTGCCATAGACTTGATGCAGGAGAAGTTAAAGGACGTGGACTTTGATTTGGTGGTAGGGCCGGAATCCAGAGGCTTTATTTTTGGCGTGCCTATTGCTTACAATCTGCACAAGCCGTTTATCCCAATCCGTAAGAAGGGAAAGCTTCCCTGTGAGACGGTTTCCATCCAGTATGAATTAGAGTACGGCACAGCGGAGCTTGAGATACACAAAGACGCCATCCGTCCGGGACACAGAGTGGTGATTATCGACGATTTGATTGCGACAGGAGGCACCAACGAGGCGATGGTGAAGCTGATTGAAGGACTCGGGGGAAAAGTGGTTAAGACGGTGTTCCTGATGGAGCTGGCGGGATTAAAGGGCAGAGAGAAGCTAAAAGGATATGATGTGGAATCTGTCATTGCTTATCCAGGAAAATAAAAAAGAATTGGAATATCAGAGAGGGAGGAGGCGTTAATATGTCAGGAGTGACAACTTATGAAGCGATAGACGACCGGATTGCTGCGGAAGCAATCATGGTTGACCATTCTCAGGGGCTTGAGATTGTGGACGGCCACGCTGTGAAAGCGCCGGGAGACTACGAGAATCCTGACCATTTATATGACATGTTAATCGCCCGTATTCGTAAGTACCATCCATCTACGGATGTGTCGATGATCAAGAGGGCCTATCATCTGGCGCAGGAGGCTCATGGGGATCAGTGCCGGAAGTCAGGGGAGCCGTATATCATCCATCCGCTGTGGGTTGCGATTATATTAGCGGACTTAGAGATGGATAAGGAGACGATTGCGGCAGGGATTCTTCATGATGTGGTGGAGGATACTCAGATTAGTGAGGAAGAGATACGTAAGGATTTTGGGGATGATGTGGCTCTTCTGGTGGACGGCGTCACGAAGCTTGGCAGGCTGTCTTATTCTTCGGATAAGTTAGATGTCCAGGCGGAGAATCTGCGTAAGATGTTTCTTGCCATGGCGAAGGATATCCGGGTAATCATCATCAAGCTTGCCGACCGTCTTCATAACTTAAGAACCCTGCAGTTCATGAAGCCTGCGAAGCAGAAGGAGAAGGCAAGGGAGACCATGGACATCTATGCCCCCATTGCTCAGAGGCTTGGGATCTCCAAGATTAAGACAGAGCTTGATGACTTGGCTTTAAAATATTCTCAGCCGGAGGTCTTTTTCGATCTGGTTGACCAGATTAATACCAGAAAGATGGAGCGGGAAGAGTTTGTACAGCAGATTGTGGAGGAAGTTTCTTCGCATATGGAGAATGCCAATATTAAGGCGCAGGTCAGCGGACGTGTGAAGCATTTTTTCAGCATTTACAAGAAGATGGTCAATCAAGACAAGACGGTGGACCAGATCTACGATCTTTTCGCGGTCCGTATTATTGTGGAGTCTGTTCGGGACTGCTATGCTGCTCTTGGTGTGATTCACGAACTGTATACGCCGATTCCGGGGCGTTTTAAGGATTATATCGCCATGCCGAAGCCCAATATGTACCAATCCCTGCACACGACTCTGATGAGTTCAGTAGGGCAGCCCTTTGAGATTCAGATTCGGACGGAGGAGATGCACAAGACTGCCGAGTACGGGATTGCCGCCCATTGGAAGTATAAGGAATCCGGCGACGGCAAGAAGAGTGTAAAGGCTCAGGAAGAGGAAAAGCTAAGCTGGCTCCGTCAGATTTTGGAATGGCAGAGGGATATGTCGGATAATCGGGAATTTATGAATCTGATCAAAGGGGATTTGGACCTTTTTGCGGAGGACGTGTATTGCTTTACCCCCCAAGGGGATGTGAAGAACCTGCCGAATGGTTCTACTCCCATTGACTTTGCCTATATCATTCACAGCGCTGTGGGGAATAAGATGGTAGGAGCGCGGGTGAACGGGAAGCTGGTTAATATTGATTATAAGATACAGAACGGGGACAGAATAGAGATTCTGACCTCTCAAAATTCCAAGGGACCCAGCCGCGACTGGCTGAGTATCGTTAAAAGCACTCAGGCTAAGAACAAGATTAACCAGTGGTTTAAGCGGGAGTTTAAGGAAGAGAATATTGTCAAAGGGAAGGAATTGATTGCCGGTTATTGCAGGGCCAAGTCCATTGTTCCCAACAATATTATGGTTTCCAAGTATCAGGAGATTGTCCAGAAGAAGTACGGCTTCAAGGATTGGGATTCTGTCCTTGCCGCCATCGGACACGGGGGTCTGAAAGAGGGCCAGGTGGTAAACCGGCTGGTTGAGGAGTACGGCAAGGAGCATAAGCAGGAGCTTACGGACGAGGATGTGCTTGGAAAGGTTGCGGAAGCCTCCAGGAATAAGGTTCATATTGCCAAGTCAAAGAGTGGGATTCTCGTGAAGGGAATCGATGATGTGGCCGTGCGGTTTTCCAGGTGTTGTAATCCGGTTCCAGGGGATGAGATTGTGGGCTTTGTGACCAGGGGGAGAGGCTTGTCCATCCACCGGACGGACTGTGTGAATATGCTCCATCTTTCCGAGCCTGAGCGCGCCCGTCTGATTGAGGCGGAGTGGGAGAGCGATGTGGCGGAGAAGACGGGAGGCCAGTATCTTGCGGAGGTTAAGATCTATTCTTACGATAAGAAGGGACTTTTGCTTG
>CATLIP010000055.1 GCA_949957035.1 uncultured Lachnospiraceae bacterium | reverse complement strand
AGAGTTTGGCTGATTTCGTCAATAAAGTAGATTTTGTGCAGACTTTAAATGAATATGACCGAAATATGATTGATGAACTTAAGACGCTTCGTCAGAATATTGAGATAGAGGAAGAACGTTTAGATGAGCAGCATCAGTTATATGCCGAGATGGAAGAGGACCTGAATGCCAAGAAAAAAGAGCTGAGCGCTAAGGCAGAGGAAACCTCTGCAGATTTGAATATCTTAGGGGATAAGATTAAGAAGCTTAAGGAAGAAAAAGCAGCCGAGGAAGCCCGCATGGCAGCAGAAGCGGCTAAGAAGGCGAAAGAGGCCCAGGAAGCGAAGGAGAAAGCGGAGGCAGAAAAGGCGGCTTCCACGGCAGGCTCCACCGGGAACGGCAACGGGTCGAAGCCTGCGGAGCCGAAGCCCTCAGGAGGAGGTTACGTATATCCTTCCGGACCGGGGCAATTGAACCCCAGGGTAGGCGTCGTCTATTTTAACGGGCATAAGGAGACCTACTATTCCCAGAGGGTATTGCCGGGATATGGATTAAATATTCCGGGGCGGCATGTGGCTTCTGACGGCACAATCAGGGATGCCAACGGATATCTGTGTCTTGCCAGCAGCGATTATCCGAAAGGAACGATAGTGGAGACGTCCCTTGGCACAGGCGTTGTCTATGACAGCGGATGTGCCAGCGGTACGATTGACATCTATACGGATTGGTAAATGAGACAATTTTCCGGGAAAGGGGCCCGGAAAAAATAAATTCATAAGGGGAGAGAAGAAAATGGAGTTTAGTAAGAGAATGCAGGCGTCTATGCTTATTGTGATTGTTTTTTGTATGATGTGCGTGTCTACTGTGCTTGCACAGGAAACGCAGCTTGCAGAGGCGGAAAATGGGCAGAGAGCGGATATGTATGCAATTTGTGAGACAAGATAACAAAAAATGAAGAACCGGCAGAGAGTGTATAGATATGCTGTCTGTGAGGCATGATACTAAAGAATTGATAAAAAGAGAAGGTCAGGATATGGACGAGATACAATTTAAAAGAGCTGAGCTGGAGGATAAGGATATTATTTCTCGGTATTTCAGACATCATACGAGTCGAAGCTGCGAGAGGACATTTGCCAATGTGTACCTGTGGTCGCGCCAGTATCCGGTAAAGTGGGCGATTGTAGGGAATGCGCTGGTATTCAAGAGTGAGGATGAGGAGCATCTTGCATTCGCATTTCCTGCGGGGGAGCCTGAAGATGTGCGAAAGGCCGTTGAATGGCAGATGGAATTTTGTAAGAAGCGGGGCGTGCCTTTCCAGATGTATAATCTGACGCCGGAGAATTTCGCTCAGTTGGAGGAGTGGTATCCGGGAAGGTTTCAGATTGAGTATGACAGGGACAGCGCGGACTATGTGTATGAGTCGGAAAAGCTGTCTACACTGTCCGGGAAGAAGCTGCACAGTAAGAGAAATCACATCAATAAATTTAAGACGTTATACGGCGATAGATGGTCATATGAGGCGCTTACAACTGAAAATGCGGAGGAGTGTTTTCAGATGGCGCTCAAATGGCGGGAACAGAACGGCTGTGAGGATGACCCGGACAAACGCGGTGAAATCTGTGTGACAATGAATGCTCTGCGGCTGTATAAGGAATTGGAGCTGACGGGCGGAGTTTTACGGATTGACGGGGAAGTGGTGGCGTTTACCATCGGAGAACCCATCTGCTCTGACACGTTTGTTGTCCATATAGAGAAGGCTTTTGCAGATGTGGAAGGCGCGTACCCCATGATTAACCAGCAGTTTGTGGAGCACGAGTGCCGGGAGTATCTTTATGTGAATCGTGAGGAGGATACGGGAGCAGAGGGATTAAGAAAGGCGAAGCTGTCGTACCGTCCGGTTTTCATGGTTGAAAAAGGGACTGTGACAGAGATAAATGCGTGATGACGATTGAGATGCAGAAGAAGGAGAAAAGAAGAGCATGATAGCAGAGAAAATGAAGAATATGGTAGCAAACAGTTCAGCGATTCGTGCGATGTTTGAGGAGGGCAACCGGCTTGCTCAGATTTACGGGCCGGAGAATGTGTTTGATTTTAGTCTTGGCAATCCCAATGTTGCGGCTCCGGAGGCGGTAAAGAAGGCGATTATAGAGCTGTTAGACGAGAATGACCCGGTGGTCCTTCACGGGTATACCAACAGTAATTCCGGTTATGGGGATGTGCGGGAGACAGTAGCCCGGTCTTTGAATGAGCGCTTCGGGACGAATTTTGCAGGGAAGAATATTGTGATGTCGGTGGGAGCGGCAGGAGGATTGAATGTAATCTTAAAGACTCTTCTGAATCCCGGCGATGAGGTGATTGCCTTTGCGCCGTATTTTGGTGAGTACCGTTCTTATACGAATAATTTTGACGGGGTATTGGTGGAGATTTCTCCCAACACCGAGGATTTCCAGCCGAAGCTTTCTGAGTTTGAGCAGAAGATTACGCCCAAGACGAAAGCGGTTATTGTGAATACGCCGAATAATCCTACGGGAGTGGTTTATTCAGAGGAGACCGTCATGAAGCTGGCGGCGATTATGGAGGCAAAACAAAAGGAGTATGGGACGGATATTTATCTGATTTCGGATGAGCCCTACCGTGAGCTGGTCTACGATGGAGCAGAGGTTCCCTATCTCACGAAATATTATGCCAATACGATTGTGGGATATTCGTACAGTAAGTCTCTGTCCCTGCCGGGAGAGCGCATCGGCTATCTGGTAATCCCGGACGAGGTGAAGGACAGTGAGGATGTATTGGGGGCCGCCAATGTTGCAACCAGGATTCTTGGGTTTGTCAATGCCCCGACCCTGCAGCAGAAGGTGGTGGCAAAGTGTATCAACGAGAAGACGGATATCTCCTATTATGACAGAAACAGGGAGACCTTGTATCAGGGTTTGCGGGAATGCGGCTTTGAGTGTATTAAGCCCCAGGGCGCGTTCTATCTGTTTGTGAAGTCTCCGGTTTCGGATGAGAAGGTTTTCTGTGCAGCGGCAAAGAAGTATAATCTTTTGCTGGTGCCGGGAAGTTCATTTGCCTGTCCGGGGTATGTGCGGCTTGCCTACTGTGTAGCTTATGAGACGATTGTGAACTCGCTGCCCAAGTTCAAGGAATTGGCGAAAGAGTATTTTGAAGGATAGAATAATATGAGAGAATATGAGAAAAATATCCGTAAGGTGGAGCCTTACGTGCCGGGGGAGCAGCCCCAGAATAAAGTAATCAAACTGAATACCAATGAGAACCCTTATCCGCCTTCTCCAAGGGTTAAGAAAGCGCTGGCAGAGATGGACGCGGACAGATTCAGGCTTTATCCGGACCCTGCCTGTACCCCCCTTACCGAGGCGCTGGCAGATTTTTATCAGGTGAATCCCAATCAGGTGTTTGTGGGAGTGGGCTCTGACGATGTGTTGGCTATGTGTTTCCTGACCTTTTTTAACTCAGAGAAGCCGATTTTTTTCCCGGACGTTACATATTCTTTTTATAAGGTCTGGGCAGAGCTATACCGGATTCCCTATGAGTGCCAGAAACTTGACGAGAATTTCCGGATTGTGAAGGAAGATTATGAGAGGGAGAATGGCGGAGTCATTTTCCCCAATCCTAATGCGCCTACAGCGATTTATGAGGAATTGAATGTGGTGGAGGATATCGTCCGCGCTAATCAGGATGTGATTGTGATTGTGGATGAGGCTTATGTGGATTTTGCGGGGCGCTCTGCGCTGGAGCTGATTGACAAGTATGAGAATCTGATAGTGGTGCAGACCTTTTCTAAGGCCAGGTCCATGGCAGGGATGCGGATTGGATATGCTGTCAGTAATCCAAGACTGATTAAGTATCTGAATGACGCCAAGTATTCTTTTAATTCCTATACCATGAATCAGGCGGCGCTTATCTGCGGAGTGGAGGCTGTAAAGGACAGGGAATATTTTGAAGAAAGCATCCATAAAATTATTAAGACCAGGGAGTGGGCCAAGGAACGGTTTGAAAAGCTTGGTTTTCGGTGTCTTGATTCCTGTGCGAATTTTATCTTTGCTACCCACCCGGAGTATGACGCTAAAAAATTGTTTGAGGCCTTGAAAAAAAGCGGTATCTATGTTCGGTATTGGGGCAGCAGGAGGATTGAACAGTACCTTCGGATTACCATCGGGACCCGTGAGGAGATGGAGGCGTTGTTTGGATTCCTTGAAGGATACATGGGAAGGTATAAAGCCGAGTATCGCCGCGAATATAAATGAGAGTGTCTAAGACAGAAACATTAGTACAGAGTATTATCGATGCCTTGGGCGGCAGCGTCGGAAAAGAAGCGATTGTGTTTATTATTTCCATGATTCCGATTCTGGAGCTTCGCGGCGCCCTTTTGGTGGCAGGGCCGCTGCTTGGCGTTCCTGTGGCAAAGGCGATTCCGCTGTGTATCATTGGGAATATTATTCCGGTACCGTTTATTCTGTTGTTAATCACGCCGATTTTTAAATGGATGAAGGGGACGAAGCTGTTTAAGCCTATGGTCGATAAGCTGGAAGCTAAGGCGATGAGTAAGAGCGACAAGATTGAGAAGTATGAGTTCTGGGGACTTGTGCTGTTCGTGGGGATTCCTCTTCCGGGGACCGGAGCGTGGACCGGGTCGCTGATTGCCGCGCTGCTTGGCGTGAAGTTTAAGAAGGCGTTTCCGGCGGTTATATTGGGAATTTTTATGGCGACTGTGATTATGTGGTTTATCTCTTACGTGCTGCTTGGCGGGGTACAGATTTTGGGATAATGAAATGTTAAATATAAATGAAATAACATTATAAGGCATATATTCTATGTCAATTTGGCAGAAAGCATCAGTTAGAAATAGCTGGTGTTTTTTTATATCCATTAATAGTTCTTAAATGGAAGGAGCTAAGATAAATACTTATTATGATAGAAAATTTCTATAAATAGCGCTATTCATAGAAAATGTGCGAAATTTACAAAATTAAATCTTTTGTTTGTATAGGAATGACGATGAAAAATATGTCGAAAAAGTTAAAATAATAACGTATGAAATACAAATTCTAAAAAAGAGTCTGGAGAAGATGAGATGTTTAAAGTAAGTTATTTTTTAGAAGTTCTCCCTGTAATCGCAAGCAAGGTCAACGTCACATTTGAACTGACCATCGTGGCGACCATATTTGCGCTGTTAGTGGGAGTTATCATCGCCATCATCGGCTATTACAAGATTCCGGCATTGTATCAGTTTACCCGGGTGTATGTATCCATTATGAGAGGAACCCCGATTGTGGCACAGCTGTATTTTTTCTATTATGGAGTCGCCCTTTACAGTGCATTTGTGCGCGACATGACTCCTCTGATTGCGGTTGCGGTAGTCATGAGCCTGAACATGGGGGCGTTCATGTCTGAGAGTATCAGAGGCGCGCTGCTTTCCGTAGACGAAGGGCAGAAAGAAGCCGCTTATTCTCTGGGAATGACGAACCTTCAGCTGGTATGGCGGATTATCATTCCGCAGGCAGTCCGTGTGGCGCTTCCGCCATTGTTCAATGATATTATCAACCTGATCAAACAGACGTCCCTGGCGTTCATGCTTGGCGTGCCGGATATCATGGGAGCGGCGAAGATTGAGGGCGCAAGGACTTTCCGGTACTTTGAAATCTATGCGGCAGTCATGCTCATCTACTGGGTAATTATTTTTATCCTTGGATTAGTACATAAGCTTCTGGAGAAGAAGTGTGCGACGATGTATTAAGTGGGATCTTAACTGGGAAGCCGTCCAAATTCTGCAATATGTGGCAAATCTGGCGGAGTTTGCAAAGCGTCCTATTTAAGATAGATTAAATCGAAAAGAGGAGAAGAAGAATTATGAAGAGACGTTTGATAGCAGCTTTATTAGTGACAGCCATGGCAATGACAATGGCAGCAGGATGCGGGAACAGTGATTCCGGTGATTCTGGAAAGGATGAGGCTAAGACAGAATCTTAAGGGACGGCAGACGATGCAGACGAAGGCTCTGATGCTGATTCTGATACCGGATATTCAGACCGGAAAGTTACCCTCGTGACATCAGGGACAGGAGAGCCGTACACCCTTCTGGCAGATGATGGGACATGGACAGGGATTGACGCCGAGATGTGGGCTGAGATAGAAGAGCGTACCGGATGGGAAGTGGAGGTAAAACAGGCGGCATTTGACGCCATGTGGGGAGAACTTGATACGGCCCGGGCAGACGTAGTGGCCAACTGTACTGCTGTGAAGCCGGAGAGAGAAGAAAAGTACAATGCAACGATTCCCTATTATGGAGACGCCCAGTGTGTCATCGTCAATGACAGCAGCAGCTATAAGACGGTAGAGGACTTGAAGGGCAAGGTAGTCGGATGTACGAACGGACAGGCGGCGCAGACGATTATTGAGGATCTCGGAGCGGAGATTGGATTTGAAGTTAAGCTTTATGAAGACAGCGCGGTGGGTATGAATGACTTAATGCTTGAACGAATTGACGCTTATGCCAATACCACGACCAATGTAAATGCATTTTCCCACAATAATGGCGAGGCTGACTTCCGTTTCTTCGAGGAGAATCTGTTGGCGAACAATGTAGCATATTTCCTGCCAAAGACGGACGAAGGCGCAGAGCTGAAAGAAGAACTGGACAAAGTGATTCAGGAAATGTTAGATGACGGAACCATCGGCAAAATCACGGAGAAGTGGATGTTTGCGGATATGACAGAATTGATTCAAAAATAATATAAAGTCAGGAAGATTGGGAAAATTATGGGAACAGAGACACAACTGGTAAAGATTGAACATCTCTATAAAGAGTTTGATGCAGATACGAAGGTTCTGACGGATATCAGCCTTACGATTAACAAGAATGAGGTAATTGCCATACTCGGGCCTTCCGGAACAGGGAAATCCACACTGCTTCGCTGCCTGAACTATCTGACTGTGCCGACGAAGGGGCTGATTACCATCGGAGATGTTACGGTGGACGCAGAGCGCCATACGAAAAAGGAGGTCATAGAGCTCCGCAGGCATTCTTCCATGGTTTTTCAAGGGTATAACCTCTTCAAGAACAAGACGGCTCTTGAGAATGTCATGGAGGCTCTGACGGTAGTCCAGAAAAAGCCGAAAGCCGAGGCGGAAAAGACGGCTCTTGAGCTGCTTGAAAAGGTGGGGATGGGAGAGAGAAAGGATTTTTATCCGTCCAAATTATCCGGCGGACAGCAGCAGCGGGTAGGGATTGCAAGAGCTTTGGCTGTGAACCCTAATGTGGTTTTGTTCGACGAGCCGACGTCTGCATTGGATCCGGAGCTGGTGGGCGAAGTGCTGAATACCATCAAATCTTTGGCAGAAGACGGGACGACTATGATACTTGTAACCCACGAGATTGGATTTGCCAGAGAGGTTGCGACCCGGATCTTATTCATGGACGGCGGGCGCATTGCGGCAGACGGGACGCCGGAGGAGATCATTGACCATCCGGAGAATCCCAGGCTTAAACAGTTCCTGAATTTTGTGAATCGTAAATAGTATGGAAGGACTGTCGGGAAATGGCAAGGATGGCGTTTCCCGATGGTTCTTTTTGTGTAGAAAGGGCAGGAAGAAATGGAAACAGGTGAACAGAAAAATGTAATCGAAAAGATTAAGAAGACGGCGGGAGAGTTAGAGCCAAAGCTGACAGCGATCAGGCGTGAACTCCATCAGTATCCGGAGCTTGGCGTGGATCTTCCCAAGACGCATGAAATCATCAGCCGGGAACTCCGAAAGATATCGGGACTTGAGGTACAGGAGCATAAGGCCGGAGGCTTTGGGATTGTTGCCGTCATGCGGGGGAAAAGGAGCGGAGGGAAGACAGTCCTTCTGAGAGCGGATATAGATGCGCTCCCTATTGAGGAAAAGGGAGAATGGTGATATAAGTCTAAGAATCCGGGCTGTATGCATGCGTGCGGCCATGACGGGCATGCTGCCTGGCTGATTGGCGCAGCGATGCTCCTGTCAGAGATCCGGGAGGAATGGGGCGGCTGTATCAAGTTTGTGTTCCAGCCAGGAGAGGAGGTGGGGAAAGGGGCAGATACTTTAATCTGTGAAGACAAAGTGCTGGAGGCTCCGGATGTTGACATGGCATTTGCCGCCCACGGCTGGCCTTCCATCGAGAGCGGCAGGATTGGGATTGCCAGAAGGTATGCATTTGGCTGTGTGGGGTCATTCCGGGTGAAGATTACCGGAAAAAAAGGACATGCGTCCTGGCCGGAGCAGACCATTGACCCGATTGCTGCTGCGGGGGAGATCTACCAGCATATTCCTGCAATCCTGACGAGGAAGATTGGGGGTACGGCGTCAAAGGTGATGTCTGTGACTTATATGCAGGCAGGGGACCCAAAAGTGCGCAATGTGATCCCGGAGACCTGTGAGTTTGGCGGCACCATGAGGGCGGCCAGACGGGAGACGCTGGAGATCATGGGCAGGGAATTGAAGCAGGAGGCAAAGGCGGTGTGCAGCGTTTACGGGGCTTCCTGTGAGGTAGATGTGCAGTTTCACGGCGGCGCGGTGGAGAATGCACAGAGCCTCCTTAATGGAGTCAGAAATGCTGCTTCGCAGATTCTCGGACAGGGCCAGGCGTATATGATTGAAGAGGATAATCTTGGAGGAGAGAATTTTGCAGAGTATAGTGCGAGGGTACCGTCTGTGTATCTGTTTATCGGAATCCGGCCTGCAGGCGAGAAGGAGATTCCGGGACTTCACAGCCTGGATTACCGGTTTGATGACCGGGTGCTGGGAAAAGCTGCGGGAGTATTCGCGACAATCGGATATTATGGCTGTATGGGGAAGCTATAGAGTTTAGGTATAGACAATCTCTATAATTGGCGGCTAAGAGGGGGAAAATCTATTTGACAGATACAATTTTCTAGGAAATAATATTCATATGGGGTGGATGAATATGTTTGCGATTGAGAATTGTTACAGAATTATATTTGAAGCAATGCTCGAAGATTCTATATTTATGTGCATCGCGGAGAGGATTGAGGAGTATACGAAAGCAGGAGTAGCATTTGCGGCAGGGACAGGGAAAGTTCTTGCCTGTTCCTGTATGTGTGAAAAGTTGTTCCCTGTGTCTGCCGGGAGGGGGCATCTTACTTTTGAGGATTATATGGCTGTCTGTGACAGAAAGGAAGTGGATGGCAGCCGTGTATGCGTCACTCCTGTATATGGAGGGAAGATGGCGATTGGCTTTGTCATCCTGATTTTTGAAGAGAAGGAGGAAGAAGCAGCCTTTTATGAGTTAGGAGGGATTCTGGCGCAGAATATGAAGCGGTATTTCGAGGAGGAGCAGAAGCAGTATCTGTTCTGCCAGCCGCTTAAAGAGCATATGGCCGGATGGGTTCTTTTTGAAGAGGACGCCTCGGGGGTTATTAAGGAGTATGGTTTCCCTGAGGGGAATTATCTTGTTGTTTTATTCTGTAAAGACGGCGGCCGTGTGCAGGAGAAGATGGCTGCTTTGCGGGCAGTATGGAATTGTCTGTACATTTACGAAAAAAGCCGGGAGGTGTATGTATTGCTGTACCATTTGAAGGAGCAGGATGCTTTTTCTGTCTATGGGGCAATAGAGGCGGAAAAGTGCGGCTGCTGTGTCAGCGAGGTTTTTTCGGATATCTGCCTGTGCAGGGAGAAGAAGAAGATTTTACAGAGAATGGCGCGGGTTAAGGATTCCCGGGAAAGTGCTGTGGTGCGCAGGGAAAAGGAATGGTCTATGCGGGGAATGTACACGTATACGACCTCTCTGATTGAGAAGGCGGGGCTTAGGGACTATTCGGTTGAGCGGCTGCTTTTGGAGGATGAGAGAAACCATACGGAATTGTATCATACATTAAAGACTTATCTGCTTTGTGAGAATAATGTCACGGCTGCGGCGAAGAGGCTGCATATCCATAGGAATACGTTGGTTTACCGGCTGAAGCAGATTAAAGAGTGTATTGACGTGGATATGAATGATTTCGAGGTATCCAGAGAACTGCTGGCATTTATCATGATGTATGATATTGCAGGGCAAAGGTTAAGGAGTTAGGATAAGCTATGAGGATTGAGCGGGAATTGCCGGAGATTTTTGAGGAGTTTGGGGAACAGAGGAAGACCTCTTTTTTGGAGATTAAGGAGTATAAGGACCGGGGGATTCCTGTGGTGGGAATGTATTGTGCGTATTTCCCGCCGGAGCTTGCGATTGCGGCGGGAGCCGTCCCTGTGGCCCTATGTTCATTTGCGGAGGAGACGATTCCTGCGGCAGAGCGGTTCATGCCCCAGAGCATGTGCCCGCTGGTGAAGTCCAGTTATGGTTTTGCTGTTGAGGATAAATGTCCTCTTTTTCATTTTGCGGACTTAGTAATCGGTGAGACGACGTGTGACGGCAAGAAAAAGATGTATGAGATGATGGCGGAATTTAAGCCGGTTCATGTGATGGAGCTTCCTAACAGCCAGTCTGAGCGGGGATATGAATTCTGGCGGGGAGAGGTGATACGTGCCAAGGAGTTTCTGGAGGAGTTTTTTCATGTGGTGATTACGGAGGAGATGATTCGCAGTGCGGTGCATCTGAATAACCGGATCCGTATGTCGCTGAAATCTTTATGTGAAGTGATGAAGCTGGACCCTGTGCCTGTTTTGGGGGAAGATATTCAGAAGATGGTGCTTGGCAGTAAGTACCGATTTGATTTTCAGACGACCCCAGAGCTTGTGGCAGGAGTGAGGGAGAAGATTCTAAAGGAGTATGGCCAGGGTAAGAGGCAAGAGAGAAGGGTACGGATTCTGGTGACAGGCTGCCCGGTTGGAGGGGACAGCCTGAAGGTCATCCGTGCAGTCGAGGAAAACGGCGGTGTTGTAGTGGCGACGGAAAACTGCAGCGGTGTCCGTGCGCTTTCCCGGATGGTGGAAGAGGATACGGATGATATTTACGGGGCGATTGCCAGAAAATATCTGGCGACGGGATGTTCGATTATGACGCCCAATGATAACCGGATTGAACTGCTTGGAGAGATTATTGACGAGTACCATGTGGAAGGCGTGGTGGAGGTGATATTAAGGGGCTGCCATTCCACTGGGGCGGAGTCGTTCTATATCCGGAAATTTGTGAATGAGGAGAAGCGTCTTCCTTATATTGCCGTGGATACGGACTATTCCAATGCGGATTCGGGGCAGATTGCTACCAGGCTGACTGCATTTATTGAGATGATACAGGCAGAACGGTCGAAGGAGAAGCAGGCTAATATGAATGACTGTTATAGGATTGTGCTGTCGGGAACGAATAGAGGCTGCCCGGAACAGGAGATTTTTGAGGAGATCTGGGAATATACCGGGATTCCTGTAGCAGAGTTTGACAGGCAGGGATTCCCATCTGCCAGTGCGGGGCTTGAGTTTGACAAGCAGGGATTTCCGGTTGCTGCCGCGGGGGGTGAGTTTGGCAAGCGGGGATTTCCTGATGACGCCGTGGGGGATTCCCGGGTGGCTTATGAAGATTTGGTTAAGGTTGAAAAGGATTACCCCGATGGGCAGGGAAGGATTGCAGGGTATGTGCTGCCTGGGAAAACGAGGCGTCCTGTGGA
>CATLIP010000054.1 GCA_949957035.1 uncultured Lachnospiraceae bacterium | reverse complement strand
AGGAATTCCAGAAGGGTTACATGTACCGCGACTCCGTAGTAAGACACAGCATGGTCAAGGTAGCTAATTAGCGAGGTATTGTAAAGCTTAGTGGGAAAGTATTGGAAACAACAAATTAGGAGGAAATAAAAATGGGCAAAATCATAGGTATTGATTTAGGTACAACAAACAGTTGTGTAGCAGTTATGGAGGGCGGCCAGCCAACGGTCATTGCCAATACAGAGGGCGCAAGAACCACTCCATCCGTAGTAGCGTTTTCAAAGACAGGCGAGCGTCTGGTAGGAGAGCCGGCAAAACGTCAGGCAGTAACCAACGCAGAGAGAACCATTTCTTCCATTAAGAGAGAGATGGGAAGCGATTTCAGAGTGACAATCGATGAGAAGAAGTACTCTCCCCAAGAGATTTCTGCCATGATTCTTCAGAAGTTAAAGGCAGATGCGGAAGGCTATCTTGGAGAGAAGGTAACGGAAGCGGTTATCACAGTACCGGCTTATTTCAATGACGCACAGCGTCAGGCAACCAAGGATGCGGGTAAGATTGCAGGTCTTGATGTAAAGCGTATCATCAACGAGCCTACGGCGGCGGCTCTTGCATATGGTCTTGACAATGAGAAAGAGCAGAAAATCATGGTTTATGACTTAGGAGGCGGTACATTCGACGTTTCGGTTATCGAGATTGGCGACGGCGTTATCGAGGTATTGTCTACGGCAGGAAACAATCGTCTTGGCGGAGATGACTTTGACCAGAAGATTACGGACTATATGATTGCTGAATTTAAGAAGCAGGAGGGCGTGGACTTATCTACGGATAAGATGGCTCTTCAGAGATTAAAGGAAGCTGCTGAGAAGGCGAAGAAAGAGCTGTCTTCCGCAACCACAACGAATATCAACCTGCCGTTTATCACAGCAACGGCAGAGGGACCGAAGCATTTCGATATGAACCTGACAAGAGCGAAGTTCGACGAGCTGACCCACGACTTGGTTGAGAAGACCTCCGAGCCGGTGAAGAGAGCGCTTTCCGACGCAGGAATCAACGCTTCCGAGCTTGGTCAGGTATTGCTGGTAGGCGGTTCTACACGTATCCCGGCAGTTCAGGAGGAAGTAAAGAGACTGACAGGCAAAGAGCCAAGCAAATCTCTGAATCCGGATGAGTGTGTAGCTCTCGGCGCTTCCGTACAGGGCGGTAAGCTTGCGGGAGACGCGGGCGCAGGAGATATCCTTCTTCTGGACGTAACTCCGCTGTCACTGTCTATTGAGACCATGGGCGGCGTTGCGACAAGGCTGATTGAGAGAAATACCACCATCCCCACCAAGAAGAGCCAGATTTTCTCAACAGCGGCAGATAACCAGACAGCCGTTGATATCAATGTTGTTCAGGGTGAGAGACAGTTTGCAAGAGACAACAAGTCCCTTGGACAGTTCAGACTGGACGGAATCGCACCGGCTCCGCGCGGAGTACCGCAGATTGAGGTTACTTTCGATATCGATGCGAACGGTATTGTAAATGTTTCTGCAAAGGACCTTGGAACAGGTAAGGAGCAGCATATCACGATTACGGCAGGCTCCAACATGTCTGATGAAGATATTGACAAGGCAGTAAAAGAAGCAGCGGCTTTCGAGGCTCAGGACAAGAAGCGTAAAGAAGGAATCGACGCTAAGAACGAGGCGGATTCCATGCTGTTCCAGACAGAAAAGGCATTGGGCGAGGTTGGAGATAAGATTGACGCGTCAGAAAAGGCCGCTGTAGAGGCAGACTGCAAGGCATTGAAAGAGATTCTTGACAAGGTTAATATGGACGATATGACCGATGCGCAGATTGCTGAGATTAAAGCTGCAAAAGAGAAGTTAATGGGAAGCGCCCAGAAGGTATTTACCAAGATGTATGAGCAGGCAGGCGCTGCGGCACAGGGAGCAGACCCGAACATGGGAGCAGGTCCGAATCCGGGAGCAGGTCCGGCGCCGGAAGGTTTCCAGGGAGACGATGTTGTAGACGGAGATTATAAAGAGGTTTAAATTCCGCGGTTCATTCAGATATATACAGGTAATTATGAGGAATGAAAAGATTCCTCATAATTACCTGAAACAGCATGTTGTCAAGTGTTGGCAGCAGGTTTTTGCGTGAGGAAAGAAAGGGAGAAACAATGGCAGAATCAAAGAGAGATTATTACGAGGTGCTGGGCGTCAGCAAAGACGCTGACGACGCAACTCTCAAAAAAGCATACAGACAGGTTGCCAAGAAGTACCACCCTGATATGAATCCTGGAGATGCGGAGGCAGAGAAGAAGTTTAAAGAGGCTTCGGAGGCTTATGCTGTATTGAGTGACCCGGATAAACGGCGTCAGTATGACCAGTTCGGTCATGCGGCATTTGAAGGCGGCGCAGGTGGCGGCGGCTTTGGCGGCTTTGATTTCAGCGGGGCAGATTTCAGCGATATCTTTGGAGATATCTTTGGGGATCTGTTCGGCGGAAGCCGCAGAGGACGGACAAACCAAGGCCCCATGAAGGGTATGAACATCCGAAAGAGTGTAAGGATTACCTTTGAGGAGGCTGTGTTCGGGTGTGAGAAAGAGCTGGATATGGTATTGAAGGATCCCTGTCCTAAATGTGGCGGTACAGGGGCGAAGCCGGGAACATCGCCTGAGACTTGTTCAAAGTGCGGCGGGAAGGGCCAGGTTGTATATACGCAGCAGTCTTTCTTTGGAATGGTTCAGAATGTTCAGACATGTCCTGATTGTGGGGGAACAGGTAAGATTATCCGGGATAAATGTCCTGAATGCGGGGGAACAGGCTACACCTCCAACCGAAAGAAGATTGCAGTTACGATTCCGGCAGGAATTGACAACGGCCAGAGCGTACGTATTCGTGAAAAAGGCGAGCCGGGTGTAAACGGCGGGCCAAGGGGAGATTTGCTGGTGGAGGTTGTGGTTTCCAGGCATCCAATCTTCCAGAGACAGGATATGCATATCTTTTCAACGGTTCCGATTTCATTTGCCCAGGCAGCCCTTGGTGCGGATATCCGCGTCAAGACGGTGGACGGGGAAGTAATCTATACGGTGAAGCCGGGAACAAAGACGGACACCAAGGTACGTCTGAAAGGCAAAGGAGTTCCGTCTGTCCGCAATTCACAGGTGCGCGGCGATCATTATGTGACTCTGGTAATTCAGACGCCGGAGCATTTGAGTTCTGAGGCGAAAGAGGCCCTTCGACGCTTCGACGAGCTGTCGGGCAATACGCTGCAGGCGGCTTCGGGTGAGAAGGAGACGAAGACGGGCAAAAAGAGAAAAGGTTTTATGGACAAAATGAAAGAAGCCTTTGATGATTAAGTTCATCAAAGGCTTCTTTGCCGAATAGAGTATAGATAAAGAATGATTCAGAGGGATACACGAAGAATGAGGAGATTAGAAAGAACATTGACGGAGATAGCCGTAAGTCTGGTGTTTATCATACTGGCCATGGTTCTTTTCGGTATCCATGAGAAGAAGACCGAAGAAAAACCGGTAAAGGAACCTGCCATGAAGAGGGAGGCAGACCAGGAGATGCGGGGCGTGTGGGTTGCCAGTGTGGAAAATCTGGATTATCCTAAGGTCCCCGCTGTCTCCGCTCAGGAATTGTGCGCTCAGGCGGATGCTGTTCTTGAGGGAGCGGACAAGAATGGATTTAATACGGTGTTTTTACAGGTGCGTCCCTGCTCTGACGCTCTCTATGTGTCAGAGATTTATCCGTGGAGCCGTTATCTGACCGGACAGCAGGGGGTGGCGCCGGATTCAGATTTTGACCCGCTGGCATACTGGGTCAGCGAAGCTCACAGGCGAGGTCTTGAGCTCCATGCGTGGCTTAATCCTTATCGGATTGCGAAGGGACAGGCAGAGTGGGAGAGCCTGTCGGAAGAATCGCCTGCCAGACAACATCCGGAATGGGTGGTGCAGTACGGTGAGGGATACTATTTTGATCCGGCCCTTCCCGAGGTCCGTCAGCTTGTGCTGGAGGGGGCAATGGAGATTGTAGAGAATTACAATGTAGATGGGATTCATTTGGACGATTATTTCTATCCCGGGCCGGATTTTAACGACGGGGATTCTTATGCGGCTTACGGCGCAGAGTTTGGGGATATCGGAGACTTCAGGAGGAACAATGTCAATCTTTTGGTAAGCGGGTTAGATACGGCAGTCCATGAGGCAAAGCCGGATATAGAGTTTGGAATCAGTCCCTCGGGAATCTGGGCAAGCAATACCCTGCACCCGGAGGGGAGCGCAACCACCAGCGGATTTTCTTCGTATTTCTCGTTGTATGCGGACAGCAGGGCATGGGTGCGGGAAGGCTGGGTGGATTATATCGCTCCCCAGATATATTGGGAGATGGGACATGAGAAAGCGGATTTTTCGGCATTGCTTAACTGGTGGTCCGATGTGGCGAAGGAGGCAAAGGAAAAGAAGGTCAGCCTGTATGTGGGACTTGCAGATTATAAGACTGCGGAAGCCGGGGAGGATGGGAATAATCCTTGGTACGGCGGCGGAGAGCTTCAGAGACAGATGGAGGCCTGCAGCTCGAACGAGGTTGTGGGCGGAACCATTCATTTTCGATATGGGCTGATTGAAAGCTGCCCTGCTGTGAAGCAGGTGGTCGGGGAGGCATATCTGTCGGATGAAAAATGAGTATTTGAAAGAGAGAGTACATATATAATCTCAGGATATTAGAAAAATGTTTTAATGAATTGTGAAATGTGATATATAATAGAAACAGATATAGAAACGAGAAGATTTCAATGATATTATATTTAACAAGAAGCCCCGCCGGGGAGAGTCTGCTGATTCATAAGCGCAGACAGAGCTGTAAGGGAAAATATTAAGGAACATGTCGGAATAGATTTGAAAGTAATGTAGAGGTTATTCGAAAATGGAACAGGAGAAAAAGTTAGGAATTTTATTAAAAAAAATAAATCGCCACGGGAGAGAAAATATCAGGGCCGTAATTATCCTTAATGTTTTCATAGGGATTGGTTTTTTGGTCGTGTTGTGGCTGCTGCGGTCTTTCTCCATAGATTTCTGTCTGCGTACTTTGGATCAGAAGACACAGGAAGCCCGGAGAGATATGTATTTACAGTTTACAGATATTCAGGATCATCTTGATATGCTTGCCGGTGTTATTGCTGCAGAAGGGGATATTACGTCTGAGCATGTGGCGGAAATTTTGCAGCTGAATGCAAACGAGAATGTGGTATCCGACCTTGGTATTATTCTGGAGGATGGCAGGATTATGAATCAGGATGGAACCATAGTTGACTCCTTCACCGATGAAGACTCCCAAAACATGAATTTTAATCTGTATGGTATTGATTCCGATAAACTTTTTATGTTTTTTAATGTTCCTATTGAGAAAAACGGAAAAGAGAAAGGAATATTGTTCGGCGTGATAGAGCCGCAGGATTTATCCAGTTATTTTGAGGTGGATATATTTGATGGGAATGCAAATGTTTTTATAATTGATCCTGAGAATATGGAATACGTTATGGATACGGTTCATGATCGGTTGGAGACTGTTCATGAATTGAAGAGTTTCCCGCTTAAAAAAGGTTACAGCCAAGAGCAGATTACTAAGGATTTTGCAGAAGGCGTGGGCGGAAGAATGGTATACTATTCCGAGAGTAAGAAAGAATATTTATACAGCGCTTATGAACCTATTGGATTCAATAATTGGTTTGTTATGGTAACGGTTCCGGAAAGTACGGTTTTTGAGGAAACGGAATATATCGGGAGAGTTCTGCTTGGGCTGGGTATCTATGAGGCGGTCATTCTGCTTTTTTATTTCTTGTGGAATGTGGTTCATACACGGAAAGAGGTTCGTGCCAAAGAAAAGATGGCCACCACGGATCTTCTTACGAATCTAAAAAACAGAAATGCATTTGAGCAGACCCTTACCCGGTATGAGGAGCATCTTCCTGCCGGACTGTCATGTGTATATGCAGATGCCAACGGGCTTCACGAGCTGAACAACAGCCAGGGACATGCAGCCGGAGACCAAATGCTGCAGACTGTGGCAGCGGCATTTGTGGAGCTGTTTGGGCAGGAGCAGGTTTACCGTATCGGGGGAGATGAATTTCTGGTATTTGCAGAAATGGATTTGGACAGTGTATACAAGAAGGCTTTAAGGGCCAAGGGAAAGACGAAGGAAGCAGGATACCATGTTTCTATTGGCGCTTCATCGGCTGAAGAAAATACGGATGTTTCCGCTGTCATAAAGTCTGCAGAACAGAAAATGTATGAGGATAAAAAGCGTTACTATATGGAGTTTGGGGATCGGCGTAAAATGCGCTAATGCCTCAGATATAGGGATTGCAAGAGAATATTATATGGCGGTAAGCCGCTGACAATGTACATAGCAGGGGTTATGGGGGTGTGAAAGTCACATTTTCCCACAACCCCTACGGCTGTCTTAAGGTTTTTATACTGTCTGACGAATACGTGAGATTACCATGGCAACCCCAAGTATGGCAGCGGCAAACAACACCTGCAGGCCATAGCAGGTATAGAGAGATAGCTGCTGGGCATGGCTGAAAGAATTGTTATTAGAAAGAATCCCATTTGCCACCTCATACCAGTACGCCGGAAGGAACTGGGCGAATGTCCGAACTCCTTTCCCCAATATTTCTAAGTCAACAAACACTCCGCACAGGAAGGACATTCCAAGGGAGATAACGTTAACGATAGCGCTGATTACCTCCTCACGGCTGATAAGCGTACCAATCAGGAAGGACAGCGACAGGGATACCAGCGTCATCATGAAACTGTTGATTAAGTAGTACGGCATATTCGGATCCTTCATAAACGTCTCGCCATACATCAAAAACGGCATGAGGGTACACAGGCCGTATACGGCGATTCCAACGAAAGTAATCCCAAGTGCAAGCTGGAGGTTCTGGCTTCTTGCGGGAACAGCCGAGCACATCATCCGTCTCTTCACATCCTGGCTGCGAAAAGCCAGCATGATATAACTCATGGAATAGCAGAGGATGGAGATGAGGATATAGGGCATATACTGGAACATGAAGGCATGCAGCGGTTGTTCACCTCCAAAACCGTTCTTGTCGATGAGCGTCACTTCTGCTTTTTCTGCGCTGTGTTCAATGACTTCGGTGATGGCTTCGGACAGAGAAAAACCGCTCTTTACCATAATCCGAACGTCATTCAGGAAAGTATTAATCTGCTGGTCCACATAGAAACCGCTGTTGCTGCCCGGAACCTTTGTTACCGGCAGCCGCTCATCCCCATAGAGGCAGCGTTCCTCGAAATCTTCCGGGATAGAAGCCACATAGTAGACTTAACTGTAGAACAAACGATCCTGGATGATCGAAGGGTCGTCGGGCAGTTCTACCAGCGTGTGATAATGGCTGAGATAATCGGCAAGCCCTTTGGCAAGTTCGCCTTTGTCCCGGTCGATTACGGCGATGTGCAGGCTGACCTGTTCGAATCCCGACATATTCCCGCCAGCGATTTTCTGGGCGGCAATTGCCATAGTCAGAAAGATTACAAGATATAGGAACATCATATGAATATTCCGTTTGGTAATAATGAGAAATCCTCTAAATACTGTCATAGCGTTCCCTCCTTATGCCAAGAAAAGCAACTGTCAAAAGCAGTATACTCATTGCGGCAAGAATCAAAAGGCATCTGGTAAACCTTTCTGCGTCGTTATAGATGCCCATACAGTAAAATGCATCGCTTAAGACGGCGGCCGGGTTCATGCGGTTTATGATGGGGCAGTGAAGCTCAATGATATTCTTCATATTGCCGAACATCAGACCGGCAAGGAAGCCGGGGAACAGGGTGAACAACACGCAGACGCCCATCTTAAGCCCCAAGGACATCCGTGCGAGACATCCGATGGCGACGCCTAAGCAGACCCCAATCATGCTGCCCATGAAATCCACCAGAAGCAGAGAGCCTATGTCATCTCCCAGACTGATTCCCAGCACTTGGGTAATATACAGGCACAGAATCAGGATATTGAAAAAATGGATGACAAAAAGTACTGTCATATCTATCAGAACCAGAGTAAGTTTATGTGTAGGCGTGATGCTGCGCCTAGCTCCAAGGGCAGATATGTTCGCCTGTCCGTCCACACTTGACTGGACTCCTAAGAATGCTCCGGAGAGGCAGGCATAGGCCACCAGTGCAAAGAAGTACTGAACATTGGGGTTCAAGTCTTTGCCGCCTAAGGTTACCTCGGAGGTAGTATACCGGTAATCTCCCATGGCATCCACCGCGTCCGGGATGTTTTCGGGGTGGCTTACGGCAATCTTTCGGAACATGGCGGCATTCTGGTTGTAGCTGTCCAGAACAGAAGTCAGGATACTTTCGTTTAATCCGCTTTTTGCCACGGTCAGGGAAGGAGTGTCTTTTACATAGAAGATTCCGGAGATGGTTTCTTCATTCAGTGCGTCAAGCGCTTCCGACTCTGGGGAAATATCCTGGATATCCAGCATTTCTCCATCCATCTGTGTGAGAAATTCTTCAAAAGCCCGGGCGTTTTCCGAGGAATCGCTTTCTTTTACCACAGCTACCTTAATCTCATCCCAGTTGGATTCGCCGGTACTTTCAAGTCCAAGGCTGCCGAAAGAAAGGTAGAAAAAAGTTCCAAGTATGATTGGGAAGATCAGAGCCCAGAACATAATCGAAAAGTTCCGTATGGTCTGCAGGAAACGGTATCTAAATAAATGCAGCATTCCTTATCCCTCCTAATCTCTTAATTCTTTGCCTGTAATTTCAAGAAATACGTCATTGAGCGTGGGCAGTTCCGAGAAGACTCTGCCGAAGCTTATGTCTTTTTCCTGCAAATAGTTCAGGATACGCACCAGATTGTGGCGTGCCGTACCCAGCTTGAGCTTTAAGATTCGGTCTTCATAGCTGATATCAAAGACATGGGGAAGTTCCCGGATTTCGGCAAGCAGGGCGTCGTCTAAGGCAATGGCTTCGATGGTAATGGTTTCCCCTGTCTTAATCATTTTTTTCAATTCTTCGGTGGTTCCTGTTGCCAGCACGTGTCCATGGTCAATGATGGCGATGCGGGTGCAAATCTGTTCCACCTCCTCCATGTAGTGGGAAGTGTAGATAATGGTAGAGCCCTGACGGTTTAGTTCTACGATTCCTTCCAGAATTTTGTTGCGGCTCTGGGGGTCTACAGCTACGGTTGGCTCATCCATTATAATCAGCCGCGGCTTGTGAACAATACCACAGGCGATATTAAGGCGTCGTAAGAGGCCGCCGGAGAGTTTCTTTGGGCGCATTTTGGTGAAATCCTCAAGTCCCGTGAAACGGATGGCTTCTTCCACAAGCTGTCTGCGTTTTGCCTTATCTTTTACGTACAGTCCGCAGAAATAATCGATATTTTCACGGACAGACATCTGCTCGAATACGGCTACATTCTGCATGACAACACCAATCTGCTTCTTGATGTCATAGCTGTTGGGATTCATGTTTTTGCCGAAAATGGTGATGGCGCCTTTGTCGTACTTTAACAGTGCAAGCAGGCAGTTGATGGCCGTGGTCTTGCCGGAGCCGTTAGGCCCAAGAAGACCGAAAATTTCGCCCTCATGTATCGTAAGATTCAGGTGGTCAAGAGCCACCAGGTTGTGGTATCTTTTTACCAGGTTTTCTATTTGGATGATATTGGTTGACTGCATGGAATCGCCTCCTTATTTGATACTTGTAGTATAAAGTATAGGCGTATATAATGGTAGTGTCAGGTGTCAGAAAAGGATATGACAAATGTAATATTGTATTTGTGAGGGTTGGAGGAAATGGAATGAAGCGTGCGGTAGATTTGGCAGTATTATGGATGTACTGTCTGGTGGCAGCAGTTTTTATGCCGGTTAATATTCCGTTTGTTGCGGCGGCTTTAGGGGCGGTCGTATATGCCTGCGGCAGCTGCCTTGCGCGTTCGAAGCCGGCAAGACTTGGGATTACGGCAGTGTTTCTTGCTTTGTCTATGGTATGTCTGCATTTGTTAATGTTCGGACCCCTTGTGGTATATACCTTGTTGGACTTAGTCCAACCAACTGCTCAGGTATGTATGGAAAAGGGATTAGATAGGGATATGTCTTGCGGTTTGTCTTACGGGTGTGGTATATTGGATGCACGCGGCTATGTGGCAGGAGGCGCGGCCTGCTGTTTTGTTATAGCTATCTATGTTTCTTCTAATCGGCCGGTTGTCTGTTTTACGGCTGTAGGCTGTGTGATTGCAGGGCTGGTCCGGCATCGAACCAGCCGGTATGAACTGTTGGATGCGAAGTACCGCAGGACCAGGGATGACGGCGTGGAGAAGAACCTGCTGCTTCGTGAGAAGAATCAGAGCATTCTGGAAAAGCAGGATTATGAGGTATATACGGCTACTCTTAGGGAGAGGAACAGGATTGCGAGAGAGATTCACGACAATGTGGGACATATGTTGTCGCGGTCAATTTTGATGGTGGGAGCTATGAAGGCGGTTCATGGAGAAGGAAATCTAAAGGAGCCGTTGTCTCAATTAGAGGATACCTTGAATGCGGCAATGACCAGTGTACGGGAGAGTGTCCATGACCTTCATGATGAGGCGATTAACTTAAAGGAAGTGTTGGAGAGCCTGATGGAGGAATTTACTTTCTGTCAGGCGAAGCTTGAGTATGATATGGGATATGACGTTCCCCGGGAGATTCGGTATGGTTTTATTGCTATCGTCAAAGAGGCTTTGAATAATGTGATGAAGCATAGCAACGCTACAGACGTGCATGTGGTTGCAAGAGAGCATCCGGGGCTGTATCAGTTGATTATAGAGGATAATGGGACGTTGGGAGAGGAAGGGATTCGAATGTATGAAGTAAACCGGGGAATTGGAATCCGTAACATGAAGGAACGGGTAGACGCCTTTGAGGGCAATCTGGACATACGGATGCAAGGCGGGTGGAGAATCTATATTACTGTGCCGAAGACGGGAAAGGAGCCGCAGGCCTAAGAAGCAAAAAGTGTTATGCAAGAGAAAGAGGAGCATTTATGAGAATTGTGATTGTGGATGATGATATGCTGGTGGCAGGAGCGCTTAAGACTATATTAGAGGCAGATGAAGAGGTTTCGGTTGTTGGTACGGGGCAGGATGGAAGTGAGGCGGCCGGACTTTACCGAAAATATATGCCGGACGTGCTGCTGATGGATATCCGCATGCAGAAGGTGAGCGGTCTTGAGGCGGCAAAACAGATTCTTGGGGAATATCCTGAGGCGAAGATTCTCCTTTTGACAACATTTTCTGATGATGAATATATCGTGAAAGCATTAAAATATGGAGTGAAGGGCTATCTGTTAAAGCAGGATTACACAAGCATTCTTCCGGCAATCCGGGCGGTCTGTACAGGTCAGACAGTATTTGGGACGGAGGTTGTCTCGAAGATACCCCAGCTTTTGCAGGAGAAGAAAGCATTTGACTGGGGGGCATATGAGATTAGCGAAAAGGAGCTTAAGGTACTGTCGCTGGTGGCGGATGGCTTAAGCAATCGGGAGATTGCACAGCAAATGTTCTTAAGCGAGGGGACTGTGCGCAACTATATCAGTAATATTCTGGATAAGCTTAAGCTTCGGGACCGTACACAGC
>CATLIP010000053.1 GCA_949957035.1 uncultured Lachnospiraceae bacterium | reverse complement strand
ATGCAGAGCAAAACGCTCCCCATACCACATTATTCAAGCCAGCCATGCCAATGATTTTCTGGGGAAATCCAGCATGCTGCAGATAAAAATCTCCTGTTCCGCTGATAAAAGGCGGCTGCCTGTTCTGCAAAAGATTCGTCCGAGGGTACAAGTTGTAAATATTCATTTTTCATGATTTCCCATCTGTCTCCTTGTCAAATGTTTTTATTATTAAACCAGTATATTTACAAAAAATCAAGTTGAAGCAAATGACTTTTCCCATAACTTATGATATAATTTTTTTACAGAGACGCTGAAAGGTTTTGAAGCAACCGCTGGGGTAAAATAAGTTAGTTGTTAATAGAAGCTGTTGTATAGCACAGAGAAAGGGAATAACATGACTCGAAAGGCTGTTTTTAAAAAGTGGATATTGATGTTGATTATCTCATATATAATATTTTTTATCATATACTTCATTACATCCATCCTGCTCCACAGACAATACGAACTGCTGATTTTTTCTGCTATTATATGGACAATCAGCTATACATTCTTTTATTTTTGTATAAACCGCAAAATACTGTTTAAAAAGTAATAAGACGCACTAAAAAGGGGCTTCCGGGAAAGCTGACAATTCCCGGAGTCCCTTCGCCTTATCCTGCCGTTAATGAGCTCTTTTTCTGACAACCCCTGAAATCACTGCCGCAAGCATCCCCAAAACAAGATAACTGAATGCATACATAATGAATGCACTGTCAATCGTTTCAAAAAACACCCCTATGCCAATCAAGAATAATACCGATGTCACGGCTGGCTGATACCACAGACTCTTTATATTTCTTCCTGCAGCCACGCCTACAGTCACGGCGTAAATCGGGTTCACAATAAAGAACAGAAGAAAACACACCGTCAGCCCCGCCTGGGCGCTTACAAAATTCACCGCCATCCAAGGTAATACTAACATAATGATTATCGCTGACACTGCCCATAATAGCAAAGTCTTTCTCATAACTTCCACCTTTCTGCCACATTCCCATATCAAACATATATATTCTTTCGGCAAATTACGGCAAATAAATCGCCTCCAAAAGCATCCGGCCCGTTTCTGTCTTAAAAATATTTTTCAACATATTCCTTATATTCTCTTCTGAATAACCGTTTTCTTCCACATTCACCAGATAATCTGCTTCTATCAAAATCTGGTAATCCAACCCGTCAATATCCGTCAAAGTATGGTGATGTCCCACCAGATAGGCAACCCGATCCACCGTTTCTGGTTCTATTCCGGTTTCTTTCAGAAAATCGTATACAAGAGGAATCCCCTCTTCTTCCTGCCTCTTTCCGTCTGTATTCCCATATTTTTCTCGGCACAGCGGGCAGGCAATATCGTGCAGAATTGCTGCAATCTCAAGAATCTTCTGTTCCTTAGAAGCCAAATGCTCACATTCACCAATCATCTTTGCATAACCATATACTTTAATGAAATGATTAATGTCATGTATATTCTCCTTAGAATAAAGAACCATTTTTTTCATAATTTCCTGTACTGTCATCGTATTTCTCAATAATACACTCATGCACATCTTTCTTCCTTTCATAATTAATCGCTACAAGTAGAATATTCCCAGTATAACCCTTGACCCAATCTGCATATTTTCTATCCTTAATCTGAGCGATTGCCCCCTGAGCAGACTTATCCCATTTTAATTCAATCAACAGCGCCGGTCTGTCCACACCCCTTTGGGGAAGATAAACCACATCGGCAAATCCTCTCCCGCTCGGAAGCTCCCTAATCGGTTTCATATAATAAACCTGCGCGCTAAAGTATGCCGCATAAACCGCACAAGCCAACGAATTCTCATCATTATATTGAATAATCGAAGCCGTATCCCTGCGTGCCTGTTCCACTCCCTTCGCCACTGCGGCAGCGTCCATTGCCCACGTACTTTTCAAAAGTTCCTCCGAACGGTTTAGAGCCTCCATGAGACTGCCCCATCCACCAACTTTTATCGCCCTTACAAACTCCTGCGATATTTCCTGATTGGGAATAGAAACCTTGCCCGTCTGCTCATCATATGTCAGATATCCCAGATGAACCAAGAGGGTCAGCACGTCATCCTTCGTATAAAATGTGGTCATATCATTTTGAAATATGGTTGTATCCAGTTTACACTGACCGCCGCCTAACATCTCCACAACCGCCTCTTTAAGCCCGTCAAAATTCCTCTCAATATAAACCTTCAATGCTTCATACGTCTCCGTACCTGCCCAATAACTTTGGAACTTTCTCCATGTTAATGCATCTGTGACCGATTTCGGATTATAGATATGGTAATCTCCCAAAGTATACCCGTCATACCACTTTTTCATCTCTTGAAAAACAACGTCGTATTTTGCACATTGTTCCCGTACTTCTTTTTCCGTAAATCCAAAATACGCTCCAAGACCTTTGGAATCCGTCACAGAATACTCGTCAAACATGTTAATTGCAGAATGTTCCCCATACTTTTTTATAGGAAGGATTCCGGTCATATATGCCAAATCCACATATTCAGAGCCTTTAAAAAGACCTCTTAAAAAGTCAAGATATTTCTTCTGTATCTCCACATCCTCTTTTGCAAGTCGGAATACACAGTCCCACTCATCAATTATAAAAACGAATCCCTGGCCCGTATGTGCATAAATCTGCTCTAATACTCCCGGCATACCATATAACTCATCCCCACCGTCGAAGCACCCGCCAAACTCATCCCGTAATTCTCTGATAATTACATCCTGTATCCTCTTGATAAAAACAGGTACGTGTGATTCGTCAAATAGAAATCTCTGGACGTCAAAACGAATCACGTTATGCTGGTTTAAGTTTGCCTTATATGACTCTAGCCGTTTCGCTGCCTGCTCCCCGGCTGAAACATCCCTATTTTCATCCGATACTTCCAGATTCTCAAACAATCCTTTTGAATCACAGCCCTTGCTGTAATATGCCGCCAGCATATCTGCCGCCATCGACTTGCCAAAACGCCGTGGACGGCTGACGCAAATATTTTTTCTCTGTGTTTTCAGTATGCTATTTGTATAATCGATCAGCCCACTCTTATCCACATAGATTGGAGAATGCACTGCTTCCTCAAACAACCGATTCCCTGGATTTACATAAATGCCCATACTCTGCCTCCTTCTTTTCTATATGCAGAACGCCGCATACAATGGCACTGATTTTATCTCGTCCGCCATCCCGAAATTCCTTGCAGATATGCGGATGCTGTACGCAGGATGATATTTTTCCCGATAGACCGCAAGGCTTCTGGATTTTACATGGTTTCCTGATTTACACTCCACAGGAATCACATGGTCATCTTTGATAATCAGGAAATCAACTTCGGCAGTGCCGTCAGATTCCCAGTAAAGCAGTTCATACCCATTGGCCCTTAGAACACAGGCAACATAATTCTCCGCAAATATCCCCCGGAACCGCTCTGCCTCCTCACCCATCAACCTCACCAGATTCATGCCCGTCCTTGCCGACATAATGCCCGTATCGCTATAATATAGCTTAAATGCTGTCAAGTCCAAGAATGCAGAGGGCGGCATAAAGCCTTGCGTACATTTTACGCATTTATTCACAATGCCCGCACGAATCAGCCAGTCTATAGAGTCTCCGTACTGGGATGCGCGTGCCCCGCTCTTTATCAGTTTGTACTGGAACTTCTTGGAATCTTTCGCAAGCTGAGACGGCAGTGAATCATAGGTGGCAAATATCTTGACCGTTTCACTTGGCAATGCGTATTTTGCCATATCCGCAATATAAGAATCCAGCAGCATATGCCTGATTTCTTCTTGTGTCAGTGTTGCATAAGGCATAGTCTCAGCCGCTATCGCAGCGGGCATACCGCCTATAATACAGTAATTATAATACTCTGCCAATGCCTCCTTGTGCATTCCCTCTCCTAATGCCTGATTCTTCTCATAGTGGGTACGAATCATATCCGCAAGCAATTCTTTGCCCTTTGCCCACAGATACTCTTCAAAATCCATTGGATACATATTCTCCATCTGAATCTTGCCCACAGGGAAGGAGAACTGCTCCCGCTTCAATGCCACACCTAACAGGCTTCCGGCAGCAATCACATGATATTCTGGCGCCTCTTCCGCAAAATATTTGAGAGAGGCAAGCGCCCTTTCGCACATCTGTATCTCGTCAAATATAATTAACGTCTCGTCCGGAATGATTCTCGTGTGATAATATCTCTCTAAAATTCCAAGAACCGCTTCCGCGTGGATTTCATTTTCAAAAAAACCCCCGATTTTACGGTCCGCTTCAAAGTTCACATAAACGGTATTTTTAAAATAGTCTGCGCCCAGTTCTTGCATAACGTAAGTTTTTCCTACCTGACGCGCTCCATAGAGTAACAAAGGCAGACGTGAAGCAGCGGTGTTCCTCCATTTTACGAGCCGGTCTGTTATCTTCCTTTTCATACACATCACTCCGTTATCTTCTATCATAATTCTTTCCCTTTTCTAATCATAGTATACCTTATCTGCAAACGTAAGTCAACTTTAATGCAGAAATTCACATTTTAATCAACTTATTATTGCTGCTAATTACATTAAACAGCATTTCAACAGTAAATCTATGGCCAAAGTACTAATTGAAATGTGACAATAAAAGCGTTACAATTATATTAATAAAAGGGGAATGCATACATTTCAGAAACAGGAGGATAAACGAAAGATGAACCTTGAATTACTCGAAACTCTACAGACTAATATTTCCAGAGTCATGATTGGAAACGAAAGAACGCTGAAACTCATCCTAACCGCCATTCTTGCAAAAGGCCACGTCCTTTTGGAGGACGTCCCTGGAACCGGCAAGACCGTACTTGCCAAATCCCTTGCCAAGTCTGTCTGCGCACAGTTCGGAAGAGTTCAGTTCACCCCCGACCTGCTCCCGTCAGACGTGACAGGGCTAAACTATTTTGATTCTAAAAAAGGCGAATTTGTATTCCGGGAAGGTCCTGTTTTCTGCAACATTTTGCTTGCGGATGAAATCAACCGGGCCACACCTAAGACACAGAGCAGCCTGCTCGAGTGCATGGCAGAGAGCCAGGTAACGGTAGACGGAAAGACCAGGGGATTAGAAGCGCCTTTCTTTGTCATTGCGACGCAGAACCCGCTGGAAACATTGGGTACATTTCCCCTTCCGGAGGCGCAGATGGACCGTTTCCTGATGCGGATCAGCATGGAGGATATGACACCGAGCCAGGAATTTTCCATGGTAGAACGTTTTCTTGTAGACGAGCCTCTCGCAGCGCTTGAGAGCGTGTGCGGGAAAGAGGAGCTTGTGAAGCTTCAGGCACTGTGCCGTGAGATTTATATCCACAGAGATTTGCTGAAATACATGATCGAGACAGTCCACGCCACCAGAAAGCATCCTAAGATTATGCAGGGCGTAAGCCCCAGAGGTACGTTGGCTTTTGTACGTGCCGCACAGGGTTTCGCCATGACGGAAGGGCGGGAGTATGTCGTACCGGAAGATATTAAGAATGTGGCGGTTCCGGTCCTCTCCCACCGGCTCACCCTGTCCGTTCCCGCCGAGGGCGTAAGATATGAGGAAGAAATCATACGGGAAGTCCTAAGCCTTGTACCGGTTCCGGTGGAAGATTGGGAAAAACGGTAAAGGAGACTTTCGATTATGCTGTTATTACTGTTTGCCGGAGCCGGGGCATTTTATCTGCTCCAGCACATTATTTACAAGAAATACTGGAATACCGGGCTTGACATTGGAGCTGAATTTGAAGCGCGTTCCGCCTATGAAGGGGATGTCTCTTATCTCAGGGAAGAAATCACCAACGATAAGCCCCTCCCCCTGCCCGCGCTGGAGGTCAACCTTGCCATGGACCGGGCGCTGAAGTTTTCCGGTGAGGCGAAAGAAAATGCAAATGTCACTGACCAGAGTTACCGCAGAGACATCTTCTCTCTTTTTATGCGCCAGCGCGTTATCCGGAGGCTTCCGTTCGTATGTGAAAAGCGGGGTTATTACGAGATTACAAAAGCAGATGTAATCGGATATGATTTCTTTTTCCGCCGAAGCTTCCACGACGACCGGAAGGTAGCGACTGCCCTATATGTGTATCCCAGGCTTTTAGATACCCATCGGCTCGTCTTGCTTTGCAAGGCTGTGTCCGGCATGATCATCACGCAGAACCGGCTGTTTCCCGACCCGTTCTGTTTTTCGGGAATCCGGGATTACCACCCTTCCGACCCGATGCACCATATCAACTGGAAGGCTTCCGCGAAAGGACAGGGGCTTCTGGTAAATCAATTCGACTCCACGACGAATATCCGGATGAGGATGATTCTGGACACAGAGGATTCCGGCATCGTCCGCCGCGAGGAGTTAACGGAGGAGGGAATACGCATCGCGGCGTCTCTGGCGTCCCGCATCGTGAAACAGAAGATGGAACTTACGGTCATTGGAAATGGAATGCAGCCTATCTACTTAAAGGATGGCGCCGGACAGATACAGACGTTGTATCAGGAACTTTCCCGTATTGATATCCGCATGCCTGCGAAGCGGCTCTGCGAGACATTGAAGCAGGAAAAAGAAAAAATCCAGTCAGGAGTCGTCTACGTCGTTATTTCCATGAACCAAGATCCGGAGACCGTGAAAGCCGTTGCCGCCATAGCAGAGAACGGACGCCCGGTCTTGTGGGTAATACCAGTGCAGGTATCTACGGAAAATACGCCCGAAAACATAAGGGGCGTCAATATTTTTAAATGGGAGATGAATGGATAATGAAAGAAAAAAGCCGCGCAATGATTCTGCTTTCCTGGATACACGATATCCTGCTTTTTGAGGGAATCTATGTGCTTGCAATCGCCATATGGAACATCCGGGGACAGGAAGTAATTGTTTTCCTTTTGAATGGGCTTTTTATGATTTTTCCGGTGAGCCTTTCCTATATCATCATATATAAATGCCGGAGCCTTTGGATTTTCCTCGCATTTTCCCTAATCATGGTCTGGGGAATGCACACGCTCAGCGGAAATATGATTACCAGTTGGCTCACTGTTTTTGTCTTCCTTTTCCGTTTCTATGTGAAGATGAAACAAGGGGAAATCCGAAGGAAGATGAAGGAAATGCCAAACGAGGCTGGCGCGCAGGAAGATCAAGAGATGTGGGAAGTACCGACTCTTCTCGATGCTCCCAGAGTACTGTACTGCCTGTTTCCCGCAGGCATGTATCTATACCTGCTTACTTTTGGCCGCCACGGACTTCTGTATCTGATGCTGGGAATCCTTGCATCGGAGTTCTGCGTCTGTCTGGCATACTGTTATCTGGAAAGCCTCGAGGGATTTGTAAAGAAAAATATCCGCGTCGCGAACCTTCCCGCCGGCGCTATGAAAAAAATCGGGAATGCGATTCTTCTTACAGGAATTACGGTGCTCATGCTGTTTATGCTGCCTGCCGCCATTTATCACAAAGAACCCTTGGCAGACATTCGGTTGAAACCACTTAACATGGAAGGGCAGATGGAAGACCTTTATCAGGGAAATACAGAACCTGATTATCTGATGGAAGAACTGCTGCGTTTGAAGTCCCAGGCAAAAAAAACGCCCGAGTGGCTTCTGATGGCTTCTGACCTTCTCTATATCATCACATTAATCGGACTTATCTTCGTGATAATAAAGCTTATTATCATAGCAATCCGAAAGGCGATGGATTCCTTTTCAGAGGACGGGGACGGCAACGACGAAATCATATTTCTCGGGAAAGATGACAACAGCATGACGGAAAAGAGAAGCCTGTGGAAGCCAGGCAAGAAGGAAGGATTCCGTTCTCCTGAGCGGAAGATACGGCGGCTATATAAAAAACTGATTCGGCGTTCCTTAAAAGAAACGCCTTACGGGTGCGAAACGCCGCTGGAACTGGAACAGAAAGCCGGGCTTTATCGTGCTCCAAAACAAACTGACGCAGTTAGATACCGTCGTGCAAATCCGGGACAAGACGACGCAGATATATGCCGGATTCACGAATTGTATGAAAAAGCACGGTATAGTAAGGATGCATGTACACAAGATGATGCCAAGCTATGTGGGCAAATTCTTTCGGATTTTAAATTTTCTCGGAATCACCAATCATAGTACAACCCAAAAAGAGGCTGTTGCAAAGCAGTAGATACGTACAATATACATCCCTTTTGCAACAGCCTCTTCATCTTTATTCTTACGCTTCTCTAATCTTAAATTACTTAACCAG
The DNA here is from genome assembly GCA_949957035.1 of uncultured Lachnospiraceae bacterium. The sequence continues at coordinate 3,468 of CATLIP010000053.1, read as the reverse complement.
CTTCTTACGCTTCCCTAATCTTAAATTGCTTAACCAGACTCATCAAGAACTGTGCCTGATTTGACAATTCCTGGCTCGCCGCCGCACTTTCCTCAGAAGTAGCAGAATTGGTATGTACTACACTGGAAATCTGATCGATTCCCACTGTTACCTGTGCTATAGAAGCCGCCTGATCCTGTGATGCCTTTGAGATATCCTGAACCAGCTTCGCTGACTCTTCGGAAGAAAGGACAATCCGGTCAAGAGACTCTGCCGTCCGGTTAGCGATACCGGTCCCTTCCTGTACGGACTGAACGGTCGCTTCAATAAGAGCCGCCGTATTCTTAGACGCCTCGGCAGACTTGCTTGCCAGATTACGCACTTCATCGGCAACTACCGCAAATCCTTTTCCGGCCGCCCCGGCGCGCGCCGCCTCCACTGCCGCATTCAGTGCAAGAATATTGGTCTGGAAAGCAATATCCTCAATCGTCTTGATAATCTTACTAATCTCAGAGGAAGAATCGTTAATCTGATTCATCGCCGTGGTCATCTGCTCCATCTGCTTCTTGCCTTGCTCTAGCTCCGTTGCAGCCGTTAATGCCTGGCCGCTGGTCTGTTTCGCATTCTCCGCGTTGTTCGCCACATGGTTATGTATCTCAGTAATGGTAGCCGCTAACTCTTCTACGGACGACGCCTGTTCCGTAGTTCCCTGGGCAAGAGCCTGCGCTCCGCTTGCCACCTGCTCCGAACCGCTTGCCACCTGCTCTGCACTCATGTTCAGTTTCCGGAACGTCTCATTCAGCTTAAACAGGGTATGCTGGAAGGAATCTTTGATTGGTGCAAAGTCCCCCACATAGTCCATCTCAATATCAAATCTGAGATTGCCCTTGTCAAGCTCCGCCAAACAAGAAGATATGTCTCCAATATAATCCCGCCAGGTCTGCACCGTCTTTGCCAAGGCGCGGGTCAAATCACCAATCTCGTCTTCTCTCTGGAACTCTTCCACCTCATCCCTGAGATTCCCTTGGCTGAGTTCAATCAAACGTTCTGACGCCGCCTTAATCGGATCTGCCATCTTTTTAGCAATGATAGACGTTACAATAATACCGATTACAAAAATAGCCAGACCAAACAAGTATGTAACCGTCAACGCCATAAAACAGGATCTATTGGCATCATCCAACTCTTCCTGAATAATGGGCAGCATATCTTCCTCATAATTCCCGGTTCCGATATACCATCCGTAAGGCTCAAACTTTTTAACGAAGCCCCTCTTAGCTTTGGCCTCCGTCTCGCCGGATTTTGCGAAATAGAAATCGATAAAATCTCCGTCCGGCTTATCCCCTGCGGCAATCGTATCCTGCACGAAATAATTGCCCTTTTCATCCTGCGTATTATATCGGTTCGTGCCTTCCACATCGGGATTGATATGTACCGCATTCGTGCCGTCTGCCATGTCTGCCCAGAAATATCCGGTTCCATCATTGTATCTGGTGGTACGGACGATATACTTGGCGTTCTCCATCGCTTCTTCCTCGGTAATCTCGCCGCTCTGAGACTTATCATACTCTGCCTGCAATACTCCGATCATACATTCGACCTGACTCTGGATAATCTGATCAAGCTTCTCCTTCTCTGCCTCAATATTCTTGTCGTACGCCCTCTGCAAAGCCATATAAGACAAGGTTGAAATCAGCAAGACTGCCACAAAGATAAGAATGCCCATGTTAAAAATCAGTTTTCCCCGCAACTTCAGTTTCATTACAAAAACTCCTCTCATATTTTAAATAGACCTTTATTATTTTTCAACAAAAAAAGCCGAAAAAAAGTTACTAAATTCATTATAATAGATAATATTCAAAAAGTCCATGATACTATATGGTTTTTTGTAAAAAACTGTCGTCTTTCTGTATCACTCTACAATCAACGGCACTACTGCCCCTTGTTTCACATCTACAAGTCCCTTGTCCGTGAGCTTCAATGCCGGGCTTACCGGGAGCCCCAGCGTTCCCAGCGACATAATCGGATTATTATGCCGATAGCCCAGTTCTTCCATGCTCCCGCGAACCGCCTTCAGTCCGGCCGCCGTCTCCCCGACTCCTTTTTCAGACAAAATACCGCATACGGGAAGCGCAAGCTCCGCAAGAACCCTGCCGTCACGAACGGTCAAAAAGCCGCCCTGCAATTCCTGGATCCGCCTTACTGCAAGAAGCATATCCTCCGGACTGTCCCCGGCTACAAAGAGATTGTGATGGTCATGGAAATATGTGGTGGCTACCGTCCCTTTATCCAAGCATGAACCTGTGATAAAACCATATCCGATCTTACCGTTCTTGCCATGCCGCTCCAATACCATCGCAAGCATACACCCGCTGTTCTCCCAGTCCAGCACGCGATCCCGCACCGGCATCGTAACCAGCTTTTCCGTAGTCTGCGTCCGGTCAGGATGTACCTCGATTGCACGCACGGTAACTTTCTCTTTGTCCGTATCCGCCACCACCCGGAAATCACTCAATGTCACAGGCGGCAGACAGACGCTCTGATAAAAATCTGCCGGGAACGGATAGGAGAACCCAGGCTTTCGCCTGTCTTTGCGGCAGAATATCCGGACTCCGTTTTTATACACATACGCCGGACTTATCACTGCCGGATTTTCCAACAGTATAAAGTCCGCCAGCTTTCCCGGGGCAATCGCTCCCCGGTCATAGAGATGCATTCTCCTGCTTGGCGTGTAAGTGGCACAGTAGATTGCCATTTCTAATGGAAATCCGGCTTCCACTGCCTTTTGGACCACATAATTTAGCTGCCCCTTTTCATATAGGACATCTGCCATGGTATCGTCCGTCACGAATCCGCAGTACTCATAAAGCTGGTTCTCCTGAATGTAATGAAGTACCTCCGGCTTGAGCATTTTATCCTGAATCTCGAAGAACATCCCGTTTTCAATCCGCTGTTTCACTTCTTCCAGCGTATGCTCTGTATGGTCCCCGTCGATTCCAAGATATAAGAACTTGGCAAGGTCTAAATCCAAAAGGGACGGGCAGTGTCCTTCGATTACATAGCCCGGGCGCTCCTTCCGCAGATAATCCAGAAACTTTGTAATCTCCAAATCATTTTCCCGGATAATCTGCCGGTAGTTCATAATTTCCCCGACACAGACCACATCCTCTTCATTCAGAAGATGCTTCATCCCATTGCAGTCAATGATTCCCCCTGTGGTTTCCAGCCCCTCGTCCGTGGAGGGTACGCTGCTTGGTATCCCGTAAAATATGTCGATGGGCGCATTTTTTGCAGCGGAAATCATTTCCAGGATTCCCCGGATTCCCTTGACATTCGCCATCTCGTGAGGCTCTGATACCACTGTGGTCACACCGTAAGAAGCGACACAGTTTCCAAAAGGCCCGGGAGTGAGCATGCTGCTCTCGATATGCATGTGGATATCCACAAGCCCGGGAATCATATACATCCCCTCGGCGTCCAGCACGTTGT
>CATLIP010000052.1 GCA_949957035.1 uncultured Lachnospiraceae bacterium | reverse complement strand
GTTGCCGCATTCCACGCCAAAGAACCCCATAAATTCGCCAAAATTAAGCCTGTCCATGCCAAAAGCGGCGGAAAAGCCGCCCATTTCTGCGAACATCGAACTGACGTCTCCCATCTGCGTTTCCATTTCCGGGTAAATGAGAATGCAGAGCGCAAGCATAAATGCAATCACCATTGTCCATATGAGCAAAGTCATCCGTCCTTGTCTCAATTCGTGTTTTATCATAACCATATGATTTCTCCTCCCTACCCATAATAATGCATAAATATTTCTTCCAAATCCGGCTCGGTAATGGAAACGTCCGTAAGATTCAGCCCGGCCAGAACATTCAGTAAATCTTTCAGATTGCCGCCATACAGAAAACTTACGGAATCCCCGTCTGTCTGCACATCCTTTATGTCTGTCAGCGCAGGCGGAAGTTTTGTACCTCTTAACCGAACCCGTTTCGTATCGGTATGCCCAAGACGCTCTGTACTGTCCGAAGCCAGCAGACGTCCCTCCCGGATGACAGCCGCATGTCTGCAATACCGCTGTACTTCCGAAAGGATATGAGAAGATACGAAGATCGTACTCCCTTCCTTGTTGCGTTCTTCCAATATGGAATAGAACTCCCGCTGCATCAGAGGGTCCAGCCCGCTTGTAGGCTCGTCCAGAATACACAGCTTGGGCATATGCTGGAGTGCGCAGACGATGGATACCTTCTTTCGGTTGCCAAGGGACAGCTCATGTACTTTTTTAGTTACATCCAGCTCCAGCCGTTCACAGAGATTTTTAGCTTCTGTGCGGCAATCCCTGCGCCGCAGTTCGGCGGAAAAATGAATCACATCCCTGACCCGCATATTGCGGTAAAAGGAGGCTTCCGAAGGCATATACCCTACGTTGGAAAGAATCTCCTCCTTCTGACGGCTGATATCCATTCCGAGAATCTGTGCGTTTCCGGACGAGGGTGCAATCAACCCAAGCAGAGTGCGGATTGTGGTACTCTTCCCGGCCCCGTTTGGCCCGATGAAACCAAAGAAATCGCCCTGTGCTACGGTTAAGTTCATATCAGTGATTCCCCGTGATTTACCATAATATTTTGTTAGTGAGTTGGTCTTAATCGCATCCATTTTATATTTATGGCTCCTTTCTTAGATACACATTCTTCCAGAAAGTCATCATCGCTGTGAAATCCGTTTCCAGCGTCTTGGCGTCTAATGTCTCACCGCGCTGTGCAATCTCCCACAGATATCCTACAGACATAAGATAAATCTGCCTGTGCATCATTTCAAGATTCAGTCCGGGGATGAAATCATCGGGATTCAACCCGGCAAGAGCGTCCGCCGCCTTCCGGTCAAAATGCTGCCGGTAGCTTTTGTGGATATCGCCATAGACAGCCGGCTCCTTTTCGTAAAATGCTTTCATGGCAAATGCAGCCATGTCCGGATAACGGCACATTATCTGTATTTTTGCGTACATGCCCCGCTCCATCATTTCAAATAAATCCGTGGATTCATAACAACGATTCTGTGTAAGGTATTCGCAGGTTATGTCCGCTGCCTTATTCCACAGGAAGAGATACAGCTCTTTCTTGTTTTGAAAGTAATGGAACAGGAGGGATTTGCTGATTCCCGCTTCATCCGCAATCTCCTGCATAGGGCTTTTTCGGTAGGAATTATGTGAAAATACACGAAATCCGGCGTTGATAATTCTCTGTTGTTTTTCTGGCGGAAGGGTATAGAATCTTTCGTTCATATGGTAATCCTCGCTGACTGAATCGGTCAATCGGTTATATCTTATTATACCCCATTGACCGTTTTTGAGAAGACTCATAATTGAAAATTCATAAACATTTCGCCTTTGTGTGCAGAAGGGAAAAAATTGGAAGGGAAGATAGTATTATCCTTAGAAAAATTATGTTATAATGGCACACAGCAGGGAGGTGTTTCCCATGAAGATTATTTATGAGATTATGCAGGGGGAGAAAAGGGTCGCTCGGATTGATACACAGGGACATTGCAGGATATTTGATGAAACATTCATGCCATATCATCTGTATCTTGAAGAGGAGGAAGACGACATCGACACACTGGTCAATAACATAACGAATTTCTATTACTGGTGTGCCACCAGAGTCTTGACTCTGGACAGGCAGTATGCAAAAGAGATATTGAACAGTATCGGTGCAAGTCAGGCGGCAACAGACCGGGACAGAGCAAAGATTGCATTGTCTTATCGCTGTGTGTCGCTGACGGACATTTACTGGGTAAGAGAACAGGGGGAAGACATCCGTTTTCAAGACATCAATCTATATGATAATCATATGGACAATACCTTTGTAGACGTGTCCCTTCGCGGAAAACAGATTACGGTGGAGAATCGTAAGCTTGCACAGGATTTGTCTACGAATGGCTGTTTTCCGAAGGCATGGGTGAGGTCGGAACAGGGTTTTTTGTTGTACAAGGACGGCGGGGCGGACGCTGTGGAGCGGGAGGTTCTTGCAAGCCGCGTTTGTCAATGCTTTCAGTGCAGACAGGTAGTGTACAGGCAGGGTTTCTATGACGGGGAAAAGGTATCGGTCAGTGCAATCATGACATCTAAGGAATATTCCATTGTATCAAGAGAAGCATTTGAAATCTATGCTGCAAACCGGGAGATTGACGCCCTTGCCTATATTCTGAAGCTGGACGGCTATTCATACTACATGATGAATATTTTAGATTATCTGATAGGAAATACGGACCGGCACTGGGGAAATTGGGGACTGTTTCTGGATAATCAGAGCAACAAGCCGCTCTGTCTCCATCCGCTTATGGATTTTAACCAGGCGTTTCGGGGATACGATACTTTGGAGGGCGCAAGATGCCAAACGGTCAGCGCAAGAATCCTGACGCAGAAGGAGGCGGCGCTTGAAGCAGTGGATAAAATCGGGATAAATCAGATGAAAGAGATAGACGCTGCATGGTTTGGCGGGAGGGAACAGGAATATGAGATGTTTCGAAAACGGCTTGCGGTTGTAAATGGGATTTTGAAATAATGAAGGGAGAGCATATATTATGACGCGTGAAGAGCTATATCAGTCTATTTATACACATGATACCATCTACCTGCCGCCCCACGAGCTGTCTACAGCAGCCTTGGAGGTCTCTTTAGGGTGCAGCTGGCACAGGTGTACCTTCTGTGATTTTGCTAAGGACAGGTTTCAAATCCATCCAATCGATAAAATAGAGCACAATCTAAAGATACTTTCCAAGCTGCGTCCGGATGATACACGCCTGTTTTTCCTTGGGGAAAATGCATTTTTTATGAGCACAGAACAGATATTGGAGATTACAGAACTCACCAAGAGGTATATGCCAAAGGTTCGGGAGTATGCGATGTATTCCCGGATTGACGACGTACTGCGCAAATCTCAGGAAGAGCTTTCGCGGCTTCGGCGGGAAGGGATACAGGCATTGCATATCGGAGTGGAGAGCGGGAGTGATTCTATACTCAAGGAACGGAATAAAGGAGTCACTTCGAGCCAGATTGTGGAGGCTTTGCAGAACCTTGAGCTGGCAGGTATTGATTATTATCTGACCGTTATTCCCGGGCTTGGAGGCCGCAGTTTTTCAAGGATGCATGCGGTTGAGACGGCGCGGATGCTGAACCGCGTACACCCGCGCAACATTTGGTGCCTGAAATTAAAATTATGGGAGGATACTCCTCTGTATAAAGAAGCAAAAGCCGGAACATTTGACGAAATGACGCCTAAAGAGATTCTTAAGGAGGAACGTCTGCTTATCGAGAATCTGAGGGTAAAAGACTGTCTGTTTGAGGATACAACGGTTCTTGACCAGTTTACGATTCAGGGTATGCTTCCGGCACAGAGAGAAGAGCTGCTTAGTGCGATTGATTATCTCCTCGCGTTAGCAGAGTAGATTACAGAAAAAGGAGAACCTTTCGATGCATTACAACAATATCCGACAAGGCATATTTAAGGAGCGTCCCAACCGGTTTATTGCATATATTGATATAGACGGCAGACAAGAGACGGTTCATGTAAAAAATACGGGACGATGCGCAGAGTTATTAAAGGCGGGAGTGACGGTATATGTCCAGGAAGCAGATACTCCCAATAGAAAGACCAGATGGGATTTGATTGCGGTAGACAAAGGCGGCCGAATTGTGAACATAGACTCCCAGGTTCCCAACAAATTAGTAAAGGAATGGTTAGAAGAGGGCAATCTATTCCAATATATCACTAAGCTTCGCCCGGAATACACATACGGAAATTCCCGCTTTGACCTGTATGTAGAAGCAGGCGCCCGGAAGATATTTATCGAGGTAAAAGGCGTTACTTTGGAAGAAAATGGTATTGTACGTTTCCCGGACGCCCCCAGTGAACGAGCCGTTAAGCATGTGGAGGAGTTGAAGCTGGCTGTGAAGGAAGGCTACGAAGCCTACGTATTTTTTGTGGTACAGATGAAAGGCGTCAGGTATTTTACGCCTAATATAGATACGCATCCCGCTTTTGGGGAGGCCCTTGAGAGTGCGGCGAAGGCAGGAGTCCGCCTTTTAGCGTATGACTGTGAAGTGGAAAAGGATTCTATCCGCATTATGGAGCAGGTACCGATTATGCTGCAAGGCGCTCTTGAGAAGGGAGAAGAAGAGCATCCATCCGTATGGCAGAATATAGGGGAGCCTGTGATTGAGTGGTATCGAAAGAACAAGCGCGACCTTCCCTGGCGGAAGAACCCGGATGCCTACCGCGTATGGGTATCAGAGATTATGCTTCAGCAGACAAGGGTAGAGGCTGTAAAACCCTACTATGAACGTTTCCTGAAAGAATTGCCTACGGTAAAAGAATTGGCGCAAGCCGGGGAAGATAAGCTGTTAAAGCTGTGGGAGGGACTAGGATATTATAATCGGGTGCGCAATATGCAGAAGGCGGCGCAGCAGATTATGATAGACTATCATGGACATTTTCCGGATACTTATGAGGAGATACGTTCACTCAAAGGAATCGGAAACTATACGGCAGGGGCAATCAGCGCGTTTGCCTACGGAATCCCAAAGCCGGCAGTGGACGGCAATGTATTGCGGGTAATATCACGTCTTACCGGGAGCCGCGAGGATATCATGAAACAGAGTGTACGAAGGAAAATAGAAGAAGCCCTAGAGCAGGTGATTCCGGAAAATGCAGCAGGAGACTTTAATCAGGGCCTGATTGAGTTAGGAGCCATCGTTTGTGTTCCTAACGGAGAGCCAAGGTGCGAAGAATGTCCTGTTTTTTGGCTCTGTGAGGCAAGAAAACAGGGGGCGATTGCAGACATTCCGGTTAAGAGTAAGAATAAGGCAAGGAAGATAGAAGAGAGAACGGTGTTTCTATTTCGGGACGGAAAGCAGCTGGCAATTCGAAAACGGCCTTCTAAAGGACTCCTTGCAGGGTTATATGAATTTCCAAGCGAGCAGGGACGCTTAAGCCTTGAAGAAGCGGCTGCTTACAGTAAGAAGATTGGACTTATGCCGGTTCGGATTAGGGCCCTTGGAGAGGCAAAACACATTTTCAGTCATATAGAATGGCATATGACAGGGTATGAGATTCTTGTGGATGAGTTGGAAAAGACGAACAAAAAAGGGTTTTTATTTGTCCGTCCAGAGGAGATTGAGAAAGAGTACCCGATTCCCTCTGCGTTGGGTTATTATGCAGGTATTGTGCTTCACCAATAGATGTATTATAGAGATTGGCTATATATAGAACCTTTTATCAGTATTTTCAATTTTATGATACTCCTTAGAAGTGGTATGATAAGAAGTAGGAAAATGACAGCGAAACGCTAAGGAGGAAACACATGGAGATTATTAAAGATTTACCGGAAGTATTTGAAGAATTTGCAGAACAGAGAAAGAATTCTTTTCTTGCAGTCAAACAGTTAAAGGATAAGGGGGTGCCGGTTGTCGGAGCATACTGTACTTATTTTCCGCAGGAGATTGCTATGGCAATGGGAGCGGCGACCGTAGGCTTATGCTCCACATCTGACGAGACGATTGCTGAGGCTGAGAAGGAGCTTCCAAAGAACCTATGTCCGTTAATCAAGTCCAGTTACGGATTTGCCAAGACGGATAAATGTCCGTTTTTCTATTTTTCTGACGTGGTCGTGGGGGAAACGACTTGTGACGGAAAGAAGAAGATGTATGAGTATATGGCGGAGTTCAAGGATGTATTCTTGATGGAACTGCCGAATACCCAGGGCGAAGAGGCCTTGAAGCTGTGGAAGAGCGAGATTATCCGTTTCAAGGAATATCTGGAAAAGAAGTTTGATGTTACGATTACAGAAGAGGATATCCGCGGGGCGGTTAAGACCAATAATGAAGTACGTAAATCCCTGAAAAGACTCTATGAAGTTATGAAGCATGATCCGGTGCCGATTAAGGGGCAGGATTTATTTAAAGTATTGTACGGAAGCACGTTCAAGTTCGACAGAAAAGCAATCCCGGCAGAGGTCAATGCTCTTGCGGATAAGATTGAGAAGGAATATGCGGAGGGCAAGATGTTAGAAAAGAAGCCGCGTATTCTGGTAAGCGGCTGTCCCGTTGGAGGCGCTACGGAGAAGGTTATCCGGGCTATCGAGGACAACGGTGCGGTTGTAGTTACCTATGAGAACTGCAATGGTGCCAAATCCATTGACAAGCTGGTTGATGAAGAGAATCCGGATGTCTATGACGCATTGGCAAGACGTTATCTGCAAATTGGCTGTTCCGTGATGACGCCGAATCCAAACCGCCTGGATTTGCTTGGAAGATTGATTGATGAGTATAAGATTGACGGTGTCGTTGAGATGACGCTTCAGGCATGCCATACATATAATGTAGAGTCCATGTCCATTCGGCGGTTTGTGAATGAGAAGAAGGGCATTCCGTATATTAATGTAGAGACTGACTACTCACAGGCAGATATCGGACAGTTGAATACCAGAATTGCGGCATTTATAGAGATGTTATAGTGAGATAAAGCACGAAGGTTGATATTTGGGGGATAGAAAAGGGTACGAAAGACAGAAGCTTTCGTACCCTTTTCTAAACTGCCCCAGCAGTCAGAAGTATTATAATCTTTCATTATTTTCTTTCATGAATTTATACTCTGCAACAGACCTGTCAAATCCCTCGATATGTGTATAGAACCATTTAATTACGTTCTCATGTACTTTCTCCACAAAGGCATTAGAGGGGCCTTCCTCTTCTGCAAGCATCTCTTCAAGCTCCTTGATGGTATTCTTGAAGGCTTCATGCTGCGCCTTATGCTTCTCATATCCCGGATAGTCAATATCCTGCTGAAGCCTCTCCTCCGCAGAGAAATGGAAGTCCGTATAATCCGCGAGATAGTCCATCATCTTGATTGCAGCAGTCTTTTCATTGCTCTGATCACAGCTGTCCAATAATTTGTTGATGCGGTCAATCAGCTCCTTGTGGTGAGTGTCAATCATCTCATTGCCGGTTACCAGGTTTTCACTAAATTCTGCATACATAAACTGTATCCTCCTCTTAATTAAAGTATATCTTCATCTTCCTGCCCAAAAACATGGGTTAGAAGGTTCAATCTGTGAGAGCTTCTTATGATTAAATGGGCTGGTGCGATAATTTCGTCGCTTTCTTCTCCTGTGTGGCATATACGAAAGGATAAATGACGCAAGCCAGTACAAAAGCAGCGATTACATCCGTCACAGAATGCTGCTTTAAAAACACGGTGGACAGAATAATCAGGATGGCCAACACATAGGAACCATACTGTATCTTCCTGTGTCTCTTCAACGCTTCACTGTGCCCGATTGCAATGCAGACGCCTATGGAATTAAACACATGGATACTCGGGAGCACGTTGGTCGGAGTATCTGTCGCATAGACATGCTTTACCATCTCCACGAAAATATTATCTCTTGCAAATGTTGCCGGACGAAGGTTCAGCCCGTTGGGGAATACTGTACAAAGGAATAAGAAAAATGTCATCCCAACTGCCAGAAAAGCGCAGAGCCTGTAAAACCCGGTATTATCTGTAAAGAAAAAATATCCGGCGGCCACAGCGACAAATGCAAACCATAAAAGGTACGGCACAATAAAATATTCAACGAAAGGAATGTAATCATCGAGGGGCGAATGAATCAAAAAATAATGGACGTCAGTTCTTCTCTCTAAGTATATGAACCATGGCATATAAATCAATCCATACAGCAATACCCATGCATGCCGATATTTTTTTATTAAGTTCTTCGTCCGTTCGATGGTTCTCATAATCATTACCTCTTTATATAGCCAAAAATCGATGCGTTTAGATACAGGCGTTTCTCTAAAGCATATTCAGGGTTCAATCCGAATTATAACATGAATGAAAAAAATCAACAATAATATTCACGATTTGTTAATAATTTTCATGGCGTTTTTCGAAAATCTGCATATCAAAATGCTTTACTCCCTTTTTTAGCATGTCCGGAGTATTGAGTGTCCATACGGCAACGGGCACATGAAAAATATGCTTGAGAATCCAGACATTGACAATGGGAAGATCATTCAGGTTATAAGAGATAAAATCGGGTCTTCCTAAAAAATTCGATAATAAATGTTTTACCATAAAGCGTAAAAGCCATGCCTCTTTCAATGGATCGCGGGTCAGGTTTGAGGAAAGCTGACCTCGAAGGATGTGAGGCGCGTGAAGCCTGAACCAACGGATTCCCATAGTATTGAAGGATTGAATCAGGCAAGGGCCTTTATAGTGGCTTAGCTGGCGCAGAGTCTCCCGGCAGATATGTATGGAGGAATCCGGAATCTTAAGTTCAATCAGAAGGGGAACACGTCCTTTTACAAGGGACAATACCTCGTCAAAGGAGGGGATAGTCTCGGCAGTTCCGCACAGGCGGCAAGCTTTTAGTTCCTCGCAGGTCATATTTTCTACTGTATCCGGGCGGCCGCAGATGCGTTCTAAGGTATCGTCATGGAAGACCACGAGCTGTCCGTCTCTGGTCAGGTGAAGATCGATTTCAATGCCGTAACCTCTCGCCAAAGCGGCGCGAAAGGCGGCCATAGAGTTTTCAGGAATCCCCTTTTCCATACAGTGGTATCCTCTGTGGGCAAACATGGTGTGCCGGTAGCGAAGCATGTCCCTCCTGCGGGCGAAACGTGGGGAGATGGCAAATACGTATAATAAAAAAATTAATATAATACACCAATACATAGAGTCTCCTAGAATGAACGAATTGTTTCTATGGTTTTTAACATCATTATATTTAATCTTCGGATAAAAATCAATAAGATATTATTCCTTGAATTTGACTCCCAAATCATATATACTTGGAAAAGTATAAGGAGCTTTAGTACAGAGAAGGAGAGTCTTATGATAAAAGTATTATTCGTCTGCTTAGGAAACATCTTAACATAAATTGACAAACGGCTTATTCGCTCAGTTTTTAATATTTTATATTGTTTATTTAACTCAAAATTAACTCAATTTTTACAAAAGAGTATTGCAAGTATATTTTGAATATTGACTATTTTTTGACATAAAAGTGACGGTTTTACCGTCTTTTTTTATGCGAAAATTTAAGCACAAGGAGGAAAACGATATGTTTTCAGACGAATTGACGGAAAGAATCTATATGGACGAACGATTAAACAACATTCCATTCGATTATAAATCAAGCGTTCTTCGCGTGGTTCAGGACGCAATCGAAAGCTGGATTTCAGAGAATCCCGATATGAGCCGGGAAGAAATCTTGAATGATATATGCAATAGAGATTAGGAGGTAATCATGTACGAGTACCCATATTACAATCAGCAGTACGGACAACCTAATATGCAAATGCAGAATCAGCGTATGCAGTACGGGCAAGTTCCTAACGCATTTCAAAATCAGATTTCACAGAATCAGCAGTTCCAAATAAACCAACAACCGGTAAATCCGCTAAACGGCAGGATAGTCAACAGCATAGAGGAAATTACAGCCAATGATGTGCCTATGAATGTTCCATACTCCATTTTCCCCAAGAATGACTTGTCTCAAATCTATATCAAGTCATGGAATGCAAACGGAACTATTCAGACAATCGCATATGCACCCATACAGCCGGAAAATACGGAACAGGGTGCAAACATACCTCAAACAGATTTTAATGCCTTAAATGAGGACGTTAGGGCACTGAGACAGGAGATTGCAGAGCGGTTTGACAGGTTAGAGAGTTCTATGACTAATGCTAAGACTAAAACAAGTGGTTCTAGGACGAAAAAGGAGGACACAGAATGAATCCGATAATGTCAATGATAGGCCAGATGATGAATGGTGGCATGAATCCGCAATCCATGATTCAAAAAATGATGGGAAATAATCAGATTATGGGAAATCCAATGGCAAAAAACGCTATGGAAATGTTTCAAAAAGGCGACACAGACGGATTGAAGTCTTTAGCTGAAAATTTAGCAAAAGAAAGAGGAACGACTGTTGATGATGTCAGAAATGGACTTATGCAACAGTTTGGAATGAAATAAGGTGGACCAGAAAACGGTAATTTTGACGATTTATGGTCAGAAAACCTTGATTTTATGCGGTTTTCTGACCGGACCATAACTTGTACATATTAGGGTTTGCGCGCAGTTAAAAACCGGTTCCCTATTTGTAAATAACTCAAATAGGAGGAAGAAACTAATATGTTTAACAGTGGAAATTCAACACCGTTTACCATGCCTGTTCAGCCGGCATATTCCGGCGGTGGCAATGGAATGAACGGCTGGGGCGGAGATTGGCTCTGGATTATTGTTGTATTCGCTCTCCTTTTCGGTTGGGGAAACAACGGATGGGGAAATAACGGCGGAAACGGCGGAAATGTTCCGTATATGGTAGGTAGCACCTATACTGACGCTGCTATTGCTCGTGGGTTTGACAATCAGGGCGTAATGAACAAACTGAACGGTATCGAACAAGGAATCTGTAATCTCGGCTATGACAACCTTGCACAGATGAATAATCTCGGTATGGCGGTGGCTAACGGATTTCATGGCGTAGACAACGCTATCTGTAATCTTGGCTATACCACACAGCAGGGATTTAACACCACACAGGTGGCTATGATGCAGGGACAGAACGCTTTGCAGGCACAGCTTGCAGATTGCTGCTGCACAACGCAGAGAGCCATTGACGGCGTAAACTACAACATGGCTACAAACACTTGCGCTATCACGAACCAGATGAACAATAATACAAGAGATATTATTGAGAGTCAGAACGCAGGCACAAGGGCAATCCTTGACTACTTATGTCAGGATAAGATTTCTACCTTACAGGCAGAGAACCAGTCCTTAAAACTGGCAGCAAGCCAGGCAGACCAGAACAACTTTATTGCTGCTACGCAGACCGCACAGACCGCAGAGCTTATCCGTAGGCTTGGCGCTGACTGTCCGCAGCCGGCATACGTCGTTCAACCGCCACAGCCAGTAACTTTTCCAACAAATTGTTGCGGAACAGTGAACTATGCCGGTAATGGTTGCTGCTGCGGTAACAATGGTTGCTGCTAGTCCATGAGGGCGAACGGTCAATGGTCTTTGGTAGATATGATGACGATGTTCGATACGTTATTGCAAATGGCTGACTTTCATATGAATGTTCAGCAATCATCAAACGATGATATTATGCGAGAACTGCAACATCAGAACAAGGTGTATCTGGAAAAGATTATTGAGAATCAGGAAGAAATACTTCAAAAACTCGCCGATTTAGGTTGG
>CATLIP010000051.1 GCA_949957035.1 uncultured Lachnospiraceae bacterium | reverse complement strand
AAGGATGAACTGCTGGAGTATATGAAAAAAAACGGAAGTTTTCAGGGAAAAAAATTCCATTACCTGGATGGAAAGGCTCTGAAACATATCAATAATCAAATAGACGCAGAATTATAGGAACAGGGGGCTTTATGTTGGCAGGGAACAAATTGACACATATACAGGCTTATCGCAATAAAAAGCACATGAATATCGGACTTGCCATCTTCGGCATTATATTTATCTATCTGATGGTCACAGTCCTGCTTTATCTGACGGGAACCCATGTGTCTGCCTACGAGGTCCGGGAGGGTTCCATCCTAAAAGATAATGCATATACCGGTTTTGTCCTGCGAAATGAGGAGGTCGTACAGGCAGAGGCTGATGGTTATGTAAATTATTTCGTTATGGAGGGCAGTAAAGTCGGTGTAAAAACCAGAGTATACACCTTATCTGAGCGGGAGCTTGATTTTGCAGACGCCTCCTTAGACGAATCAAAAAAGCTCTCTTCCGATGAACAGGCAGCAATGTTGGTTCGGATACAGGCGTTTTCCGAAGGGTTTCAGGAAGAACAGTTCAGTGATGTATATAGTCTCAAGGATACTGTAACTACAGTATTGGAGAGCAGGTCTAATCAAAATCGTCAGGCACAGTTAGACGCCATGGCAGGAGAGGCAAATAGCGGGATTCAAATCTATCAAGCCTCCTCAGACGGGATTATCGCTTATTCCACAGACGGATATGAGACAGCAGCTCTTAATGATATAACAGAATCAACCTTTTCGAAAGAGAATTACGAGAAGAAGGAATTAAAAAATAATACAGAGGTTAAGGTGGGAAACCCCGTATACAAACTGATCAAAAATGATAATTGGACTGTTGTAATCCCTCTTTCGGATGAAACGGTGGAAGAGATGAAGGAAATTGAACTGGTACGCGTTCGTTTTTCCAAGGACCAGGAGACTGCTGTTGCAGAATTTTCTATTCAAAAATCAGGGGATCTTACCTTGGGCGTATTGACGATGGACAGCTCCATGATTCGTTATGCCAAAGAGCGCTATCTGGACTTGGAGTTAATCCTGGAGGATGAATCGGGTCTTAAGATTCCCAAATCTGCGGTTACGGACAAGAAGTTCTATCTGATTTCAGAGGAGTACCTGACTCAGGGTGGAAACAGTAAGGAGACAGGAGTGCTGGTCAGGAAAGAGGATGGATCTGCAAAGTTTCAAAGTGTCAATATCTATGACCATGATGAAGAGACGGGCATGGCATATCTGGGAACGGATGCATTTGATGCGGATACCATCCTTGTAAAGCCGGATTCCAAAGATACCTGTGTTCTGAACCGAACAGAGAGCATCAAAGGCGTATATAACATCAACAAAGGTTATGCTGTGTTCAGGCAGGTCCATATACTGTGCGAGAGCGACGAGTATTACATTGTGGAATCGGGAAGTGATTACGGACTTTCCAATTACGACCATATCGCATTGAATGGAGCCGATGTGAATGAAAACGATGTGGTATTTTAGAATAAATCGGCATCGGTATTTGAAAGGGGAGAATAAAAATGCTCAAAGAAAATCTTGCGTTTGTGGAAAATGAAATTCAGGAAGCGTGCAAACGTGCCGGACGTGACCGCAGGGATGTCACATTGATTGCAGTCAGCAAGACAAAACCGGTCAGTGAGCTTAAGGAAGCCTATGACTTGGGAGTGCGTGTTTTTGGCGAGAACAAGGTTCAGGAACTGGCGGATAAGTATGAGAAGCTGCCAAAAGACATCCACTGGCATATGATTGGCCATCTGCAGCGGAATAAAGTAAAATATATTATTGATAAGGTGGATTTGATTCATTCTGTGGATTCCCTTCGGCTGGCCGAGACCATCGAAAGCGAGGCGGCAAAACGAAATATTACGGTAAATATTCTGATTGAAGTAAATGTAGCCGGGGAGGAGAGTAAATTTGGCCTGTCGCCGCAGGAACTTCCTAAATTCGTTGAAGAAGTCGCAAAATTCCCTCATATCCGCGTACAGGGATTGATGACAATCGCTCCGTTTGTCGAAGATTCTGAGGAAAATAGAGCAATTTTTGAGAGCTTAAGAAAATTATCTGTTGACATTGAGGGGAAAAACGTTGATAATATGACTATGCGGGTTCTATCTATGGGGATGACGAATGATTACTCCGTTGCCGTAGAAGAGGGAGCAACCATGGTCCGGGTGGGAACCGGAATCTTTGGTGCACGCGATTATGCAAAAGTCTAGTAACGGAAGATAGGAGCATTTTATCATATGGGAGTATTAGATAAATTTTTAGATATTATGAGACTGAGTGATGACGACGACTATGACGACGATGAATTCTTTGATGAGGACTACGAGGACGATTACGAGGAGAAGCCGAAAAAGGGGGGCTTTTTCCGCCGTGGGAGAGACTCGTCCTATGACGCGGAAGAAGAGGATGATTATGACTATGAACCGCCGGCACGCTCATCTAGATCTTCGCGTCCAAGTAATAACAATAAAGTGACTCCGATGCGGCAGCCTGCGTCTAGGAGGAACAATAATGTCAGTATGGAGGTATGTGTAATCAAGCCCAATTCTGTGGAGGATGCCAGAGAGATTACCGAGACTCTGTTAAGCGGACGCACAGTAATCCTGAACCTAGAGGGTCTGGATTTGGAGATTGCTCAGCGTATTATTGACTTTACTTCAGGCGCCGCTTTTGCAATCAGCGGTAACCTGCAGAAGATTTCAAACTACATATTCCTGGTAACGCCTACGAACGTCGATATATCGGGGGATCTTCAGGATCTTCTGAATACTTCTTTTGACGCTTCTTCCATGCGTTCCAGATTCTAGGATACAGGTTGTGAATGATGAACAAAGAAGAGACCTTACTGCAAAAAAGATTAATAGAATTGTCACGTACTGCATACAACCGTGGGATTGTTATGTTCAGTGACTTTCTCAATCTGAATGAATTGAATATTCTGCATACCACGCCTAAGCATCTATTTCAATCTCAATATGTGACTTATGGAGGGTATGATTTATCAGAGCGTCAGATGGTTGCTTTTCTACCTGATGCTCTTTATGCGTTTTCGGATTCAGAGGCGCCTATACAGTATCCAATCCGGGTTCTTGAGATTGCCCCCGTTAACAAACGATTCTGTGAGGAGCTGTCGCACAGGGATTATCTGGGGGCTTTCATGAACCTTGGAATTGAACGGTGCAAACTGGGAGATATTATGGTGGATGGCAACCGGGCATTGCTGTTGGTAAAAGAAGAGCTGTCGGACTATATCAGGGAAAATCTGACCAGAATCCGCCACACCTCGGTTATGGCATGTATCAGTCAGGATTTCCCGGAAGATTACGAGCCAAAGTATGAGGAGCTTAAGGGGACGGCTGCGTCCATACGGTTGGATACTGTGCTTTCTAACGCGTTTCCTATGTCAAGAAGCAAGATTACGGCATATATCGAAGGAGCAAAGGTGTTTGTCAACGGGAAACTCATAACCAGCAATGGATATCGTCTGAAAGAGGGAGATATGATTTCGGTCCGGAAGATGGGCCGGATTCGCTATGGTGGAGTGCTCTCAGAGACAAAAAAGGGGAGGTATCTAATCACCCTGCGAAAATATATTTAGATTACATGTATTACACGAGATGGGAGGGTAATATGGCAGAAATAAATACTACTATGAAAGGACCTGACAGAAAGATTTACTACCTTGCCGCTATAACCGCAGTTTCTGTGTTGGTCTGTCTAGATCAGTTCACAAAGCATATGGTTCTTAAGCATTTAAAGGGGAATCCCCCTTTTATTATCTGGGACGGGGTATTCCAGCTTGAATATTTAGAGAATCGAGGAGCAGCATTTGGGTTGTTTCAGGGACAGAGAATTTTCTTTTTTATCAGCGTCTTTCTGGTTAGTATTGCATTCATATGGTTTTTTCTGAAGGTCCCTCTGGAACGTAGATTCGCGCCTCTTTGCGTCTGTGCGGTATTTATCATGGCAGGAGCATGGGGAAACTGTGTGGACCGGATTGTTTTGAATTACGTAGTGGATTTTCTGTATTTTAAGCTCATTGATTTCCCGATTTTTAATGTAGCGGATATTTATGTGACGGCGGCTACATTTTTGCTGGCTGTATTCGTATGCTTCTATTATAAGGAGGAAGACCTTGAAAGAATTGTTCATCGTGGAGAGCTATGAGGGAGAGCGGATTGACCGTTATCTGGCAGAGGCAATGCCAGATTACTCGAGAGCTTATATCCAGAAGCTTATAAAAACTCAGAATGTTTTGGTGAATCAGGAGCCGGTGAAAGCCAGCTATAAGCTCCTGATTGGAGACCGGCTTGAGATTACCCTGCCGGATGTGAAAGAACCGGATATTGCGGCAGAAGACATCCCTCTTGACATTCTGTATGAGGACTCGGATATCATTATTGTCAATAAACCGAAGCAGATGGTTGTACATCCCGCTCCGGGCCACTTAAGCGGCACACTTGTCAATGCACTGATGTATCACTGCAGGGAGGAATTGTCCGGGATTAACGGTATCATGCGTCCGGGGATTGTACATCGGATTGACATGGACACAACAGGCTCCCTGGTGGTGTGCAAGAACGACAAAGCACACCAATGTCTGGCAGAGCAGTTGAAGGAACATTCCATGAAAAGAGTCTATACGGCTGTTGTCCATGGCAATATAAAGGATGACGAGGGAACTGTGGACGCCCCTGTCGGCAGACATCCCACAGAGCGGAAACGAATGAGCACCCATGCCAAAAACGGGAGAAAAGCTGTGACACACTATAAGGTTTTAGAACGCTTCGGTGAGTATACATTGATTCAATGCGAGCTGGAGACCGGACGCACGCACCAGATTCGTGTGCACATGGCAAGTATCGGCCACCCGCTGCTTGGAGATTCGCTCTATGGTCCACGTAAATGTCCGTTTTCAAGGCTTTTGGTGGGGCAGACTCTGCATGCTGGGACTTTAGGACTGATTCATCCTAAAACAGGGGAGTATTTGGAGGTTGAGGCGCCATTACCGGAATATTTCCAGCAGCTATTAGAAGTTTTAAGAAATAAATTTTTAGAAAATAATATACAATTCCGTTAAATTGTTATATAATAGAAACATCAATTTAGAGGAGCGTGATTTGTATGGCAAAAACAAATACAATTATAACAATAGGCCGACAGTATGGGAGCGCCGGCAGAGAGATTGGCTATAAAGTGGCTGATGAACTTGGAATTAAGCTGTATGACAAGGAGATGCTTGACCGCGCTGCCAAGGAAAGCGGAATCTGCCAGGAGCTTTTTGAGACCCATGATGAGAAGCCAACCAACAGTTTTCTGTATTCCCTGGTCATGGATACTTATTCTCTGGGATATACATCTGGAAGTTATACGGATATGCCTATTAATCACAAGGTATTTCTGGCTCAATTCGACGCGATCAAGAAGATTGCCGATGAGGGTCCATGTATCCTGGTTGGCCGTTGTGCAGACTATGCATTAGAAGAATATGATAATGTTGTTCGTCTGTTTATTCATGCAGATTTGAACGTTCGTATCCGGCGTATCGCGCGTATCTACGACCTGACGGATGCAAAGGCAAAAGATTTGATTTTGAAGACGGATAAGAAGCGGGCAAGCTATTATAATTATTACAGTAACAAAAAATGGGGCGCTGCGGACAGCTACGACTTCTGCCTGAACAGTTCAAAGCTGGGGATTCAGGGTACGGCAGATGCAATCAAGATGTTAGTAGAATTAAAAGAGAGGGACTGCGAGAAAAAACTATAAATATTATATTTATATATAAGGATACAGCCGGAGCTTACAGGGAGTTTTTCCCAGAAGCTCCGGCTGTTTATCTTGTTGGTAATATCCGTTTTGGCCAACCCTTGATATTGCCGTTGAGAATAGCGGTAAACATCCGCTGCTTAGCGCCCGGATGCTCATGATTCAGTCTTGCCACAAGCTCCTTGGCATACTGACGCTTCGTATATCCGTCGATGGGGCATCTGCTTGTTACGACCGGAAGGCTGTATTTGTTTCGGAACCCAATAACATCCGCCTCGTCAATGAACATCATAGGACGAATGACGGTTAATTCCATACGGTCCAAATAGCTGCAAGGAGAGAAGGAGTAGAACCGTCCCTCAAAGAGCATGGAGAGCAGCATTGTCTCAATGATATCATCCTTGTGATGAGCGTATGCTACCTTATTGCAGCCCGTCTCTTTTACAGCCTTATTGAGGGCGCCCTTTCGCATCTTTGCGCACAGGGAACAGGGATTACTTTCTTTTCGCTCCTCAAAAAGGATGTGCGCAATATCTGTTTTGACTATCTGATAAGGTACCCCCAGTTCCTTGCAAAGCTCTGATACGGATGAAAAATCGCATTGTGAATATCCCAAATCTACGGTAACTGCAGATAAGGTAAAAGGCTTCGGATAGAACCTCTTAAGTCCATGCATGGCATAGAGCAGTGTCAGACTGTCCTTTCCGCCGGAAATTCCAACCGCAATATGGTCGCCTTCCTGAATCAATCCATATTCGTCAACGGCTTTTCGGGTATAACTCAAAAGCTGCTGTAATTTCATATACTATATTCCTTTCTTACTTCAAAATTCCCGCAGTTTCACTGCAGATGCAGCGCGTCTGCGCCGGTCCTCATCGATTGCAGCATAGTGCTTCTTGGTGGTATTCACATCCTTATGTCCAAGCACATCCGCCACAAGATAGATATCCCCGGTTTCCTTATATAAAGTGGTGCCGTAGGTGCTGCGAAGCTTATGAGGCGTAATCTTCTTGTTGGGCGTCACCTGGCGGGCATATTTTTTCACCATATTCTCGATAGCCTGAATCCCCATACGACGTTTCTGAGTGGACAAAAAAAGAGCATTCTCATGGCCGGAGAGGGGAGTAATCAGCTTACGGCTGCCCTCTATATAGGCATTCAGGGCGTCTGCAACCTCGTCTCCAAAGTAGACGGTCATCTGATTGCCGCCTTTGCGAGTCACAGTAATTCCATTATTCTTAAAATCTACGTCGTTTAAATCAAGCCCGACACATTCCGACACACGGATACCGGTTCCAAGGAGTAAAGTCAGGATTGCCAAGTCGCGGTCCTTCGTCTTATTATAATAGGTAAGAGCCTGTCCGGATAATTGACTGCCGCAATTCTCTACAAAATCCAGAAGCAATGCGACCTCATCGGTATCCAGTCTTATAATGGCCTTATCATGCAATTTGGGCATATCTACCAGCAATGTAGGATTCTTCGTGATAATCTGATGCTTATAGTAATAATTGTAGAAACTGCGAAGCGCAGACATCTTACGGGCGAGTCCCTTTTCACCATTGGTAATCATCTCATTTTCCCGCTCATAGACCTTGAGATATTCCATGTATTCCTCAATATCCACAGGTTCCAGTTTTTCTAAATCGTCCACACGAAACTGCTCAATAGAATAATCCTTGTATACAGGATTATTCTCCATAAGAAAATGGAAAAATATCCTTACGTCATATGCATAATTAATCCTTGTCTTTGCCGAGGACTTCGGTTCGATTGCACGAAAATAATCTTTTGCAAAAGGCGGCAGGGATTTCAAGACTTCCCTTAAACGAATGGTCTGTTCAATGCGTGTCTGTTCATGATAATTCTTTGTATCTGCCATAATTACCTCCTTATTAATAAAATACACTATATATTGAAAGAACTCCCAAACCCTCGATATATGTGATAATATGGGTTATTATAACATATATGTTGCTTTTTGTCTACATCTTTTGGAAAAATCGGTATTTGTCGTATAGATGTATTCAGCGCTGTTCACTTCCGAACATATTTTCTAAACATTTGTTTGCTATTTTGTAAGTCTTGTGTTAAAATATAACTATGGATTAAGCATAAAGAATTTCTCGTTCATTGACCATATCATTTGTGGACGATTAATACATTAAAAAGGAGGTTTCCATATGGCACAAGGTAAGATAAGTCCAAAGCAGAAAGAGATATTAGAATACATCAAATCGCAGATATTGGAACGGGGGTTTCCTCCGGCAGTCAGGGATATCTGTGAGGCGGTTCACCTAAAGTCGACATCCTCGGTTCATTCACATTTAGAGACCCTTGAAAAGAACGGTTATATCCGCCGCGACCCAACCAAGCCAAGAGCGATTGAGATTCTTGATGATTCTTTCAATTTTATGCGCCGCGAGATGGTGAACGTACCGATTATCGGCCGTGTTGCCGCTGGTGAGCCGATTCTGGCTGACCAGAACATCGAGAACTACTTCCCTATTCCCATAGAGTATATGCCCAACACCCCGACCTACCTGCTTAGAGTAAAGGGCGAAAGTATGATGAATGCAGGGATTCTAAGCGGCGATATGGTTCTTGTGGAGCAGATTTCTACTGCCCGCAACGGCGACATGGTAGTTGCTCTAATCGAGGACGGGGCTACCGTAAAGACTTTTTATAAGGAAGACGGTCATATCCGCCTTCAGCC
This sequence comes from uncultured Lachnospiraceae bacterium, assembly GCA_949957035.1. The sequence goes on along the minus strand of CATLIP010000051.1, from coordinate 3,415 downwards.
TGAGAACGACACCATGGATCCGATTATCGTGACGGACGTACAGATTCTCGGAAAAGTGATTGGCGTATTTCGATTTTTTAACTAAAGCTAAAATACATAGGAACTATTGGAGGAAGTTATATGAAAGTCAGATTTTACAAGCATGTTGAGGACAGGCTGCTTAAGTTTGCCGTGATTGTTGCGACATCCGGCGGAAAGTGGGTCTTCTGCCGGCATAAGGACCGGGACACACTGGAGTGTCCGGGGGGACATCGCGAGAGGCGTGAAAAGATATTAGATACTGCCAGGCGGGAACTTAAGGAGGAAACCGGCGCCGTAGATTTTCATATCGAGCCTGTCTGCGCATACTCTGTTACAGGACGAAACAGGGTGAATCAATCTGGTGAGGAAACTTTTGGAATGTTATATTTTGCGGATATCAAGACTTTTCGTAAGAAATTGAAAAGCGAGATGGCTGAGGTTCTTTTGATGGACAATCTTCCGGTTCAGTCGAATCAGTGGACGTATCCTGAGATTCAACCCAAGCTTATACAGGAGGTTCTTTACAGAGAATATTGCGGTTAAAATCTAACAACCCTCTTCATAGAACATACCGTTTACAACATCCGTACGTCTATGAAGAGGGCTGCACTTTTCTTGCTGTCATCGTCCCCTACAGCTCATCAATACTCTCAATCCGTTTCCCATCATTCCAAATTCGCTCCAAATGATAGAATTCCCGGTTCTCCTTATCAAACACATGGACAACTACATCGCCATAATCCAGAAGTACCCAGTTCCCGGTCTTAAGTCCTTCCCGTTGAATCTGTGAATGTCCTGCTATATGCATCTTCTCCTCTACATTGTCCACTAAAGCCTTTACCTGGCTGTCACTGGAACCGCTTGTGATGACGAAGTAATCTGCCAGCGGAGAGATTCCGGAGATATCAATCACACAGATATCCTCCCCCTTCTTATCCTCCAAAGCGCGATAAACAATACGTACCATCTCTTTTACCTGTTCCATACTACACCCCCTCTCCTTCTTCTCTTTTGCTTTTATAATAAAGATATGTTTTTTCCGTCATTGGGTCAACAGGAACATTCTTACTGTTCAAATATTCCAGGGAATCTTCAAGAATCCGGTACAGACATGCGTCAATATCGGTAAATGCCAGTTTACGCACCTCTGCCATATTAGGCAGCTCCTTTCTCCCCGGCTCCATATAATCGGCAATATAGATAATCTTATCCAGAAGCGACATATGAGGACAACCTGTCGTATGACTGGCAATAGCATTCATAATCTCCTTATCCTTCACATGGTACTTCTTGGCGGCAAGGAATGCGCCTAGCTTGGCATGCAGAAGACTCGGGTTGCTCCTCTCCACCTCCGACACACTCAAATGATACTTTTTACATAGTTTAATCTTCGTATCGCCTGGCAGACATTTGGCGCAATCGTGAAGAAGTCCTGCCAACAGCGCCTTCTCTATATCTTCATCATAGCGCATGGCAAGAGCCGCCGCTGTATACATAACCCCCAGAGTATGCTCATACCGCTCCTTGTCAAGCTCCGTCATCAATTTCCGTCGAATCTTGGTAATCTTATGGTTCATAGGCCTTCTCTCCTACATAAAGGTGATGCTCCAGAATATATGCGTTGACAGCCTCAGGAACATGGCTGGCAATGCTTCTCCCCTCTCGCACATCCTTTCTAAGCTCATGGGAGGATATACGGACCAGAGGCGTCACCAAAAGCCTGATTCGTGCGCCATATGTATCATTCAGCTCACGAATCTTCTCTTCCATGGCCTGTCTGGTATTAATTTCATCCCGGTAAGCCGCCAGCACAGTACACGTAGGAAAAATTCTCTCCGGGTTCACCCACCGATCAATCATAAACAGCGAATCTGCCCCAATGATGAAATAGAAATCATCCTCCGGGTAGATTCCCTTGAAATATTCCATTGTACTATAAGAATAGGACACTTCTCTGCGCTTAGCCTCATAGGTCTCCAGGCGAAATTCTCTGTAGGGAGAGATGGCAAGCCTTACCATTTCCACCCTGTCTTTTACATCCGTTTCAATCGAGGAAATGTCTTTATGAGGCGGATTACCATTGGGCATATACCAGACTTTGTCCAGTCCGAATGCTTCTAAGGCGGCCCGTCCAAGCATTAAATGTCCATTGTGTATCGGATCAAAGGTTCCGCCCATAATTCCGATCTTCATAGTCTATCCAACTCCGTTCCAAAATTCAGCCTGCCGGAACTATTTTCCAGCCTGATTTCTGACAATATCTTTATATTTTACCGCTATCCGGGAAGTTCGATCTTCTTATTCTTATCCTTCCCTTCCCGATACAGGATAATCTTCCTGCCGATTACCTGTACCACCTGCGCATGTGTGCGCTCTGCAATCATCCGGGCCAATGTCCTGGGGTCGTCCGCACAATTCTTAAGCACACTGACCTTGATTAGCTCCCTTGCTGCCAGCGCTTCATCAATCGCCCTGGTAAATTCCGGCGTCATGCTGTTCTTACCGATTTGAAAAATCGGCTCCATTGTCATCGCAAGACCCTTTAGACAGGCTCTCTGCTTTGTTGTCATTTCATATCTCCCTTTCATTGTAATCCATTTGCATACAAATTGCAAAGAAAATCACTTATAATAATCAAATTGAAGACCATACATCCGTACTGTATCGCCCTCCTGAATCCCGGCTGATTCCAGCTCGTCAAGTATCCCTGTATTCTTCAGAAATTTCTGGAAGAAGGCAAAGCCCTTCTCTGAATCAAGATTCGTGTAGCCCAGCATCTTCTCAATCTTCGGTCCCTCTACCACATAGACGCCGTCCTCCACTTCCACTGTGTAGGGAAGATTCTCATAAATCAACTCTTCTTCCGGGAAATATTCCTGTTCAAAAATTACGGGAGAAGAATCCATCCCCTGAAGCTCCTTAGATACAGCATAGAGAAGCTTGGTAATCCCTTCTCCTGTCACACCTGAAATAGGATATACTTTTATGCCCTCAGGTTCAAATTCTTTCCTCAAACGGGCAACCGGGTCCTCTCCCTCCGAATAGACTGCGTCAATCTTATTGGCCGCGATAATCTGAGGACGTCTGGCAATCTCAGGATTATAGGCCTCTAACTCTGCATTAATCTTGTAGATATCCTCCACAGGGTCCCGGCCTTCCGTTCCGGCGGCGTCCACCACATGAATCATTAGCTTCGTACGCTCAATATGACGCAGAAACTCATGCCCCAGACCAACGCCTTTGGACGCGCCCTCAATCAGCCCGGGAATATCAGCAATGACAAATCCCTTCCCATCCGGAAGGTCAACGACTCCAAGATTCGGATTCAAGGTAGTAAAATGGTAATTTGCAATCTTTGGCTGAGCATTGGTGACACGAGAAAGAAACGTGGACT
>CATLIP010000050.1 GCA_949957035.1 uncultured Lachnospiraceae bacterium | reverse complement strand
GGACATACACAGAGAAGCGAATCATAGCATTGAAGCAGCGAAGGAAGAACTGGAAAGAGCAAGAACCGCTTGCGGCGTTTCATTGGAGAAGCTTGGTGAACAGAAGATTTTTATACTTGACAGAAGTATCAATACATTTGCAGCCTCTTATGAGAAGTTGAAGAATGTTGATATTGAGGGCTCGAAAGGCATGGAGGAAATGAATAAGATACGCATGGATAAGAAGACATTTTCTGACCTCAAGGAAATGGGCAGTTTTGCGGCGTCTTTTATGGGAGGAGCTATTGCAGGCGGCGTGGGCGGAGCAATGGCCGCTTTTGGGGCATATGGAGCGGCTACGAGTTTTGCGGCTGCTTCTACGGGAACGGCGATTGCATCCTTAAGCGGAGCTGCGGCAACGAATGCGACTCTTGCCTTTTTTGGAGGATGGTCGCTGGCGGCCGGAGGTCTTGGAATGGCCGGGGGGACCGCAGTGTTGGGCGGATTGGTTGCAGGACCGGCGTTAATGGTTATGGGATTAATTACGGGAGCAAAGGCCAGCGCTAATCTTGACAATGCCTATGCGAACAAAGCAAAAGCAGAGGAAATCACCGAACAGTTGAAGACGGGCGCCGTACAGTGCAATGCAATAAGAAGACGAACTTACATGTTTTATAGTTTGTTGGCGCGTCTTGATTCTTATTTCCTTCCTCTTATTTATAGAATGGAAGACATTATAGAAAAAGAAGGTACAGACTATTCAATGTATACTTCTGAATCTAAACATGTAGTGGCGTCTGCCGCTTCGGCTGCAATGACAATCAAGGCAATTCTTGATACGGCTATTTTAACAGAGGATGGAAATCTTACGGAAGAATCCGGAAATGTAGCCAAAGATATACATACGTCTCTGAATGAAAAGGATGATAAGCGGGGTGAATAGCCGAAAGTTTCCATGCCGGCAATGCGGCATATGCTGTATGCATATTGACAGAATTGATATTTTAAGCAGACTGGACAGAGGCGACGGGCAGTGTATATATTTAAAAAACCGCAAGTGTTCTATCTATGAAGAACGTCCGGATATATGTAATGTTGATAAGCTGTATGACATGTTCTTTAGGGATAAAATGTCTAAAACTGAATATTATCAGCGGAATCTGCAAGGATGTAATGAGATAAGAAAATGGCATGAAAATTTTCAGGAAGGGATAAAAGGAATGAGAAAAAACATACCGGAGGAAATTGGGAAAAAAGTAAATTTTGTGGAGAATCTGTCGGGGAGGATTTTTTCACTTTCACAGGATGTGTTTAAGCAAATTGAAAAAATGTGCGGAGAGGATGATACATATGATGTGCTCAGATGCAGACTTTTGATATATTTGAATCAGTGCTTAGACAGTGGAGAAATACCGGATTGGAATCTTATTATGCAGGGAACCGACGAAAAGACGCCTTTGCCTGTACACGAAAGATATAGAAGTTATGTGCTGGAACATCTTTTGTCAGATGGGTACATAGAGGGGATTTTAGTTAAGGAAAATCCAGAAGGCAAGGGGAAAATAATCACAGAGACTTCGGGTATTCAGATTACGCCCCGGGGAAAGCGGTTTTTGAAAAGTAACAGCGTTGTAGGGAGAGTGACCAAGATTATTAATAATATCATACCATTCCTTGATGTAAAGGAAGATTTGAAATAACATGTCCAAGGTAATTTAGATACGGCACAAATGTCATGATACAGATTGTTATGAGTTATAAAAGGTGCTATACTTGTATCATCAAATACACTCGGTAAGAAAGGATGGTACGCGAATGAATTTTTGTCCAGAATGTGGTAACAAATTAATTGAAGGAGCCAAATTTTGCCCCGAATGCGGTAAGAAGCTGATAGAAATTGTCCCAGAGAAAGTTGAGGAGGCAGCAGAAGAAGAGCAGGCAAGATGCTCGTCTGAGGATTATATCCTACGGATGTTGAATCAGTTTAAAGACATCAGGGACGGAGTTTATGCCGCGCCTGAGATTCCGTCAAAAATACTCATTAATGCGGCAAACGTAATCGCAGGAGACATCAATCCTAAGCTGGTAATCGGAATAATTGATACGTCTGTTCTGAAAAACGGAAAGAACGGAGCCGTATTTACCGGTACAAGGATGTACTTGCCTTCTATGGAGATTGAGCTGGAAAGGATTGAGGAATGTGTTCTTGCTGCGGAGATCCAGACGGATGATAATGGTCAGACAAAGAATATAGAGGTCTTAAGAATTACATATGATAATGGAGAGTTGAAGGAGCTGCGTTCTAAAGACACAGAAGTACCGCTGACTATATTAAACGAGATTTTGTGCGGGATAAAGGAGGGCGTAGAATCCTTTGAGAGTTCGAATCAGTTGATTACATTGTCGGAGCTGGGTGATGATACGATATCCGCATACCTTAAGATAGTTATTAATTATCTTAAGGCAGACGATGGAATTATAGACGCGGGCGAATACAAAGAGCTTATATCTTTGATGACAAAGATTAAAACTTCGAAGACAGTGCATAGAGAGCTGCAGGAATACAGATTTTCGCAAAAGGATGTAGGAGATTTTGGGGAACTTGTGGAGAATCTGAAAACGGAGCTTAAAAAGGAAAGAGTATCTGTACCGGTTATTTTTCAGGCATTGTTTATGGATCTGTTATTGATGAGAAAAGAGAATCTGGATACGTGGAAAGAAAACACGATTCTGTGTGAAATGCAAGGCTGCTTGAATGTGACGGACCAGCAGGTTGATTTTCTTGTGAAAAAGATAAAACTGGATGAACAGATTCTTACTACAAGAATGGATGATAAACAGATTAGCGGAATGCAGAAGGAACTGGCGGCTGTAGCCAGCGGCGCGGGTATTGCATTAGGGGCGTTAGCGCTTACCGGTTCACTTACGATAGGTTCATTTGGAGTTGGTTCAGGATTGCTTGGATTATTCATGGCCTCCGGAGGCGGCGCGGCATTAGGGCTGCTGGCGGTAGCCGGAGCAGGGTATGGGGCTTATAAGGGAGTCAAATATTTTGCGGGAACAAGCGAGATGGAAGGCTACGGGATGCGCATTTTGGCATTGCAGGAAAAGATAAAAATGATGAATGCGGCAAATGTATATATCATTGAGGATATCAACTATCTGGGAGAGAAGTTAGGAGTATTGACCGCTAAAATCAAAGAGACCAATGAGTTGAATCAAGAGATTTTGGAGGAATTGGAGTTATATATTTCATTCAGCCAGAGCGTTTCTGAATCCGGCGAACTGATACAGCAGGATTCTCAATATACACAGCGGGAATACTGGATTCAAAGCCTGCCAGAGAAGCTTGATTTCCACAAGTATAATGAGTTGGTTGAGAATAGTGTGGATAAATTTGACATTAACGAACTGATTCTTCTTGTTTATGATTCGGAGAAGGAATACATTCTGTCAGAAGAGTGCGAGACAGAGGCGTATGAGAAAGCGGCGGCCGTACTGAAAGAAATCGGGTATTTCGATACAAAGGCTGCAACGGTGGCGCAGGCCAAGAGCAAGGCAAAGCAGGGCTTAAGCAGTTTGAAGAAAGGGATACAGCAGGTGGTTTCCAATGAGGAATTGCCGGAGAGACTTGATTTTGAAAAGTACAGTGAATTGGTTAAGAGCCGTAGTGATAAGGAAGAGACGGACTGCTTAATTCTGAGTCTTTATGATGCAGAAAACGACTATGTTTTGCGTGAGGATTGTGAGAAGGAGATGTGTGAAAAGGCCGTAGGAATCTTAAAAGAGATTGGGTATCTTGAAACAATGTCTTCCACAGTGGAGCAGGCGAAAAGTAAGGCAAAGCAAGGGTGGAGTAAGTTCAAGAAAGGGATTTTAGGATAAAATTCATGGCAGGTTACAGGCAAAAGGATGACAAGAAATTCTTGAATGAGTATGCAGAGGCATTGTTAGTTCAGAACGATCTGAAAAATAGGGGGAGAATGGAGTTAGATAAGGCGGTACATACGTCGGATGCTATGGAAAATAATCTGGACTCCCAAATTGATAATCAGAAGAAGCTGCTTGCTGCATTGCGAAAGTCCAGAGAAGGGCAGTATCAGAATTTGGGCAATGTAAAGAAAATATCTGCGCAGATTAGACAGGAGCATGGAGAAGATATTGTCTATAAGCATGAGATCATAGAGACACCCGATATTTATACCGATTGGGATAGGTCTGTTGAAGAAAATCGGAGATTTGCGGAAAAGTTAGGGTTAGATTTGTCGCACCCGTTAGCGGATGTATTTACCGATATCGAATTTGCGGAGCTTTCGTCCAATCTGGCTGAAAAGTTCGATTGTTTACGGCTGGATAAACGAGATTATGCATTTGCTTCCTTTGCAGGTGTTATTTCAGGAATTGTTGATGCGGTATTTGTAGGCACAATAGGTAAAGATGCGTCGGGCTCTAAGCTGCAGGGCGTTTCGGATGATATCATGAATAAAGTTGTGCAGGTATATGCTCGATTAAATGGCTGGAACGGGGCCGGAACGGGCATGGATCCCACAAAGAGCGCCATAAAATTTCTGGAAAATAACAGTAAGGTACCCTTTGATGCGAGATATGGGAAAGACCTTTTGCTAAGCAAGGAAGAGGCGGCAGGGTTAAGTCCGGCTAATCATCACTTGAGAAGTCTTGCTCATTCGCCTGGAGTTATAGGGCTTATTGTTGGGATTTTTGATATTTTAAAGGGTACAACTACACTGTATATTCCGGGAAAAGGAATACAGGTTCTTAAGAATGCGGCTAACATCGGTCAGATATCCCGAAACATTTTTGAGGCCGTTCATTTATGGTTCAGTCATATCATGAGCGATATTGCCGGAGCCGGCAACGCAGTAAATAGAGGAGCCGGAGTACCGGCTCCGCTTGCGGGAGTATTGCAGCAGTTTCAAGCAGGAAAGATTCCGGTCAGCGGAAAGAATTATACGGTCGGTGAATTTACGGAACTTTTGTATGTTAATGGTTATGACTTCAGAAGTTTTACTGCACAGATGCTTCCGGTACTGGTGAATGAAGCCCTTGTCCGTTGCTACTGGTTTTATAAACAGCATTTCTTTTACGGAAAAGAGCTGAAAGAAAGTGTCCCATTTGGAAAAGCAAGAGAATTGCAGCGGCTTTTGCTGGTAGCCGCGTCAACGTTTTCGGGGATAGATGCTGCGCATGCTTTATTGAAAACGCCGGTGTCAGTCAATTTCTATTTGTCGTTGAATTATGTTCAGATGGCGGATTTTGGATATCATCTCTTTGTGAATGTGAAATTAGAATATCAACATAGAAAAGTAGTAAGAGATATGTTGGAGACGGAGATTCGGGACGAATGGGAGGAACTGTGCCGAACCGATAAAGGAATATTAGAGAATTAAGTCAAATGTGCGTCCTATGGGCGCACATTTTTCTGCCTTTTTTCGACAATTTTTCGGTTTACAATGACAGAAACTGTCTGCCTGATTTTCTATAATAAGAATGCAGAAAAAAGTAAGAGGAGGTGTACATTGTATGAAGAGATTCTTTGGAAATAAAGAAAGACTCATGGAAAAGCAAAAACCAATTATTGAGGCGCCGCCAGAGCTTAAGCGAAAAAAGGGATTAGAAGATAATAAACAGATTGTACTTGAGATTGGAATCATGTATAATTTAAACAGAGAAACATCCGGGAAAGAACAATAAAGGGGGAGGAATCATTGGATAGGCAGGATAAAAATAAGAGAATCTTAGATATTTATATGAGACTGCGTGAAGGCAAAGTTCTCAACAAAGCAGAGGAAGCTCTGCGTTTTGGAGTGGATGAACGTTCCATTCAGCGCGATATTAATGATATCCGAAAATTTCTTGAGGTAAAAAGAGTTTCTGACCTATCCGAGCTTGACGTGATTTATGACCGGACTCTCAGAGGGTTTAAGATGACCAGTCTGGAAAACACATTGATGTCTAACAGTGAGATACTTGCTGTGAGTAAGATACTGCTGGAGAGCAGGGCGTTTACCAGGGAAGAGATTGGAATAATCTTGAATAAGATAGTGAGCGGCTGTGTTGCGAGGAAGGATATGAAGCTGGTAGCCGATCTGATTGCGAATGAAAAGTTTCATTATGTTGAGATACATCATGAGTCTTACATTGAAGATAAATTGTGGGAGATTGGTTCCCATATAGAGCAATGTAATCTGCTGAAAATTATTTACCAGAAGCAGGCATTGGAAGAGGAGCCTGTGGTACGTGTGATTCAGCCCCTGGCGATTCTGTTTGCAGAATATTATTTTTATTTGAATGCGTATATTGTGGAGAAGAATGAGAGGGGAGTATACGTACAGAAGTATGACTATCCTGCGGTTTTCAGGATCGACAGGATTAAAGAATACAGGCGGATAGGCAGTAAATTTAAAATACCTTATCGCAATCGCTTTGAGGAAGGGGAGTTTCGCAAACGCATCCAGTTTATGTATATGGGGAATCTGGTCAGGCTGCAGTTTAAGTATACCGGAAAAAGTATTGCGTCAATTCTAGAACGTCTTCCTACTGCAAGAATCTTGGAGGAAGACGGGGAGGGGTACATTCTTGAGGCGGAAGTCTACGGGAGAGGAGTGCTGATGTGGCTCATGACTCAGGGGAGTATGGTAGAGGTGCTGCGCCCAAAGTCGGCGCGGGAGGAGATGAAGAAGATGCTGTTGGAGATGCTTGCAAAGTATGAATAGACTTAAGGGGAAGGAAAGATGAAGAAAGACAGATTGCACATACCCGTGATTGTGAAAATATTGGCGAGTCTTGTGCTGCTCTGTATTATTTGCATAGCGGGCTATGTAATCTATATGCAGGTGAATTACTATCGGATCGAGGACCATGCTGCATTAGAGGTGGAGAATAACAATGAAAAGATATTAAAATCAGGAGAGACCTATAAAGCCCTAACCTACAATATTGGTTTTGGCGCATATGGGCCGGATTATAGTTTTTTCATGGACACAGGAGAGATGAAGGATGGGACGCCGACAGCGGGAAAATATGGCAAGGCTATAAGCAAAGAGTCTGTAGAGGTGAATACAGAAGGAGCTGCAGGAGAGCTTTTACGATTGAAAGCAGATTTTCTTCTGCTTCAGGAAGTGGATGTAGATGCTGACAGAAGCTACCATATTAATCAGCTTGAGTATCTGAAAGAACAGTTCTCTGATTATGGAAATGTTTTTGCCAATAATTTTCACTCTGCCTATCTGTTCTATCCGTTTTCTGACCCTCATGGGGCTGTGGAGGCGGGGCTTTTGAATTTCAGCCGTTATGAGATTGCAGAGGCTGAGAGAAGAAGCTACCCTGTGGACAATAGTTTTGTCATGAAATTTACCGATTTGGACAGGTGTTTTGCCGTGATGCGGCTGCCTGTAGAGGGCGGGAAAGAGTTGGTACTCATCAATAGCCATATGTCAGCCTATGATGAAGGCGGCCTGATTCGCGCACAGCAGCTTAAGCTGTTAAATTCAGTGATGGAAGAAGAGTATCTGGCGGGAAATTATGTGATTGTTGGAGGAGATTTTAACCATGCGCTTGGGGAGGCGGCTGCAGAAGGGTTTCCGACGGAGCAGAAGTTTCCGGCGTGGGTATCTGTCTTGACCCAGAAGGAGATGGCAGAGGGAATTTCTATTATGCGGGCGGAGAATGAGCTTGAGGTGCCTACCTGCCGCGGGGCGGATATACCATATACGAAGGGTGTGAATTTTACGACAGTGGTAGACGGATTTCTGGTGTCTGATAATGTGAAGGCGACGGCTGAGAATGTGGATACTGATTTTGAATATAGCGACCACAATCCGGTTTTGCTGAAGTTTGAACTGTTGAAGTAGTAAGCGATTTGTTAAATTGCAAGTTTGTATGGTTTAAATTGCATTTTGTGGTGAGAAATCAAGGGTTGTGTGAGGGAAATAGAAGATAAATGAAAGAAAAATAGAATTAAAATGCAAAATATGACTTGACTTTTTCAAAGATAGTTCGTAAAATAGCATACAGTCAGAGTTGTTTTTAATAAAAGTCTTGCTATCAATGAAAATGGGAGGGAGTTTCGCTATGGCGCCGTACAGCAAGTTAAGCAAAGAGAAGTTATTGAACCTGAAAAGTGACCTTGAAAAGCAGTTTGAGGAAATCAAGAAAAAGGGAATGCACCTGGATATGTCCCGCGGTAAGCCGTCGAAGGCACAGCTTGATATCGGAATAGGGATGATGGATGTTCTGACCAGCGAGTCAGACCTGGTAAGCTCAGATGGAGTAGACTGCCGGAATTATGGCGTTCTTGACGGAATCAGCGATGCGAGGAAGCTGTTGGCGGATTTGTCAGAAGTTCCGGAGCGCAGTGTTATTATATATGGAAATTCCAGCTTAAACGTTATGTTTGATACCATGTCCCGCGCTATGACGCATGGTTTCATGGGAAGCACGCCTTGGGGGAAGCTTGAGCGTGTAAAGTTTTTGTGTCCTGTGCCGGGATATGACCGTCATTTTGCAATTACGGAGTTTTTTGGAATAGAGATGATTAACGTACCGCTCTTAGAGACGGGACCGGATATGGATATGGTGGAGGAGTTGGTTGCGAAAGACCCGTTAATCAAGGGAATCTGGTGCGTGCCGAAATATTCCAATCCGACAGGAATTTCCTATTCGGATGAGACGGTCAGACGTTTTGCGCGGCTTAAGCCTGCGGCGGAGGACTTCCGTATTTTCTGGGACAATGCGTATTCCATTCATCACCTGTATGACGATAAGCGGGTGGTGGTGCTTGAGCTGTTGAACGAGTGTATCAAGGTCGGGAATCCGGACATTGTGATTAAGTTTATTTCCACCTCTAAGGTATCCTTCCCGGGTTCCGGAATTGCGGCGCTGGCAGCGTCTAGGGGGAATCTGGAGGATGCAAGGCGTTATATGAAGTATCAGACCATCGGCCATGATAAGCTGAATCAGCTTCGGCATGTGCGGTATTTCAAGGATATGCTGGGCGTCTATGAGCATATGAGAAAGCATGCGGCAATCCTTCGGCCTAAGTTCGAGAAGGTGGACGAGGTGTTGACGAAAGAACTGGGAGGCCTTGGAATCGGAACATGGACGAAGCCTCTTGGGGGATACTTTATTTCCTTTGATTCCATGGAGGGATGCGCCAAGGCCATTGTTGCCAAGGCAAAAGAGGCAGGGCTTGTGATGACAGAGGCAGGAGCTACCTATCCCTATGGAAAGGACCCGAAGGACAGCAATATTCGAATTGCGCCGTCCTTCCCGACTGTGGAGGAGTTAGAGATTGCTTCTAAGATTTTCGTTCTTAGTGTAAAGCTGGTTAGTATTGAGAAGCTTTTAAACGCATAACAGATACGACAATTTAAAAAAGTAAAAGGGATTGTCTGGAACCGCTTCATGTTCCGGCAACCCCTTTATTCATTTATCCGAAAGATAAAGGATAGTTTTACTCGAACAATGGTGTTGAAAAATACCTCTCCGCCGTATCAGGAAGAAGGGTCACGACTGTCTTTCCCTTTCCAAGTTTTTTCGCCAGTTTTATAGCGGCGGCAACGTTCGTTCCGCTGGAAATCCCGCACATCAGACCTTCCAGCCTTGCAAGAGCCTTCGCGGTCTGTAAGGCTTCTTCATCTGTGACAATCACGATGTCCTCATAGATGTTTTGGTTCAATACCTTGGGAATCACACCGTCGCCGATTCCCATCTGGATATGGCTCCCCACCGCTCCCCCTGAGAGGATTGCCGCATTTTCCGGCTCAATAGCCCAGATGGTAATATCCGGGTTGGCGGCTTTCAATGTCTCACCGATGCCGGTGATTGTCCCGCCGGTTCCAATCCCGGAACAGAATCCGTCAATGGGGCCTTTCACCTGTTCCAAAATCTCCTGCCCGGTCTGCCGGCTGTGCGCCTCTGGATTTGCCCCGTTCTCGAATTGCTGCGGCACGAAGACTCTGGGATTCTCGGCTGCCATGCGGTTGGCGGTCTTAACGCACTCATTGATACAATCCCCGATGTTCCCGGCGTCGTGTATCAGAACTACTTTTGCGCCGTAATGTTCTACAAGAAAACGTCTCTCCTGACTGACGGAATCGGGCATAATAATAATCGTCTCATATCCCTTTACCGCCCCCACAAGTGCAAGCCCAATCCCCTGATTGCCGCTGGTGGGTTCTACGATGATGGAGTCCTCTTTTAAGATGCCGTCCTCCTCGGCCTTGCGAATCATGTTATATGCGGTCCTTGTCTTGACAGAACCGCCCACGTTTAATCCCTCGAATTTTACCAGTACCCTTGCAGAGTCCGGATCGACCATACGGTTTAATTGTATGACGGGAGTATGTCCCATGGCTTCCAATACATTATTATAAATCATATAAATATACCTCGACTTTCATTCTTGATGCATTTCTGCGGATATCACATAGATACTTGCAGCCAAATTCCATTTCCTATATCATTATACTAGAGAAAAAATGATGTGTACAGTAGAATATGCCATGAATTGCCGGAGTGTTACCTTTATAAAATAGGAAAATTATTGATAAGGACTTGCATTTCTTCATTATTTGTGGTAAGCTATCCTAGCGAATGGAAGTAGGTCTTTTTTTTATGCCTAAATATTTGGGTAGCCTCGCAAGCTACCAGGGTAACACGTCAATGCAAAAACGTAAAGCGAGGTGGAAGTTGTGCGTACAAGAATCACATTGGAATGTACAGAATGCAAGCAGCGTAACTACAACATGACGAAGGATAAGAAATCTCATCCTGAGCGTATGGAGACGAAGAAGTATTGCAAGTTCTGCAAATCACACACATTGCATAAGGAAACGAAGTAGTCGCCGTAAAGGAGTGGTTGTCATGAGCGATAAGACGCAGAAGAAAAGCTGGTTCAAGGGTCTTAACAGAGAATTTAAGAAAATCATTTGGCCAGACAAGATGACAGTAGCAAAACAGACGACGGCAGTTGTTTCCGTATCCGTAATATTGGGAGCGATTATTGCAATCGTTGACTTTTTCGCCCAGTACGGAGTAGATTTATTGGTAAGATAGGGCTGATAATCTGCAGGCAAGAAAGGTGAGTTTATGTCAGAGGCAAAATGGTACGTAGTGCATACCTATTCCGGGTATGAGAACAAAGTGAAAGCCAACATTGATAAGACGATTGAGAACAGGCATCTGGAAGAGCAGATACTTGAGGTACGGGTTCCGATGCAGGATGTGGTGGAACTTAAGAATGGTGTTCAGAAGGCGGCACAGAAAAAGATGTTTCCCGGTTATGTACTGATCCATATGATCATGAATGATGACACATGGTATGTAGTGCGCAATACCAGAGGCGTCACAGGCTTTGTGGGGCCAGGCTCCAAGCCGATTCCGCTGACGGACGCAGAGATGGCGCCCCTTGGAATCCAGCAGGAGAATATCCTGGTTGATTTTGCACAGGGTGATACGGTTCGGGTGATTGCCGGAGCATGGGCTGATACCGTCGGGGTCATTCAGTCTATGAATGTGCAAAAGCAGAGTCTTACGATCAATGTTGAACTGTTCGGCCGTGAGACACCGGTTGAGATTAGTTTCGCAGAAGTTAAAAAGTTGTAAATCAAAAACAGTGGGAGGGATTCGTTTCCCGACATCACCACAAGGAGGTAATTGAGATGGCAAAAAAAGTAGAAGGTTACATTAAGTTGCAGATTCCTGCCGGAAAGGCAACTCCGGCGCCACCGGTTGGACCAGCTCTTGGTCAGCATGGTGTGAATATCGTTGAGTTTACAAAGCAGTTTAATGCAAGGACGGCAGATCAGGGAGATCTGATTATTCCTGTAGTTATCACCGTTTACAGTGACAGAAGTTTCAGCTTTATCACCAAGACACCGCCGGCAGCAGTTTTGATTAAGAAGGCGTGCAACATTAAGTCTGGTTCAGGTGTTCCGAATAAGACGAAGGTTGCAACCATCACGCAGGCTCAGCTTAGAGAAATTGCGGAGACAAAGATGCCGGATCTGAACGCAGCAACTGTTGAGGCTGCCATGAGCATGGTAGCGGGTACTTGCCGCAGTATGGGTGTAAAGGTAGAGGAAGCGTAGAGCGTAACTTCATTTTTATAAATGTAAACGAGTAAGTGGGAGGGTTATCCCGACATTACCACAAGGAGGTTATTTAGATGAAAAGAGGAAAGAAATATGTTGAAGCTGCAAAAGCGATTGACAGAGGAACACTCTACGACGTT
>CATLIP010000049.1 GCA_949957035.1 uncultured Lachnospiraceae bacterium | reverse complement strand
AACCAAGTATCCGACGGCGCGCAGGCTCTTTCTCAGGGCGCTACCGAACAGGCAAGCTCTGTCGAGGAACTTTCTGCCTCCATTAACGAGATTTCACAGAAGGTTCAGCAGAATGCCGAATATGCACATAATGCAAACGATATGGCAGGCAATGTAGGAAACGAGATGCAAAAAAGCAATCAGAAGATGCAGGAAATGATTCAGGCAATGAACAATATCAGCGCCTGCTCGGACGAAATCGGCAAGATTATTAAGACCATCGAGGATATCGCTTTCCAGACCAATATTCTTGCATTGAACGCCGCCGTAGAAGCGGCGCGTGCCGGCGAAGCGGGAAAAGGATTCGCAGTTGTGGCTGATGAAGTCCGCAATCTGGCGGGCAAGAGCGCAGAAGCGTCCCAGAATACCTCCGCCCTCATTGAAAATTCATTAAGAGCTGTAGAAAACGGAACCTTGATTGCCGATGAGACTGCCGCTTCCTTAATGAACACAGTAAAAGGAGTCGAGGAGGTTGCCGGCATCATCAGTCAGATTGCTGAGGCCAGCGGCAATCAGGCAGAGGCAATCGCCCAGATTACGCTGGGTATTGACCAGATTTCCAACGTTGTGCAGACCAATTCCGCAACCGCAGAAGAGAGCGCTGCAGCCAGTCAGGAATTATCCAACCAGTCGCAGCTTATGAAAGATCTGGTAGGAACATTCCGGCTAAAGGATTAAAATACTGCTATTTTCGAGAACGAGGGGCTTTATCAGCCCCTCTTCTATAAACTATTGATAATCACTTTGCATTTCTTCTTCCAGCATGCGATTCCATATTTCCTGATCGTCTCCATTCCGTCCTCTGCAAGCCTTGCTTCATAATCCTTCTGCTCAATCTGCTTCAAAGCCTCCCGGCAGCCTGCTTCCAGATTCCCATTCTCTACATATTTTTCTCGGAATCAACCCTTATTAACTGGCGATACTGTACTTTTTCTTCCACAGTAAGCTTCTCACTTTCCATTAGGAATTGGAATCTAAGGGCTTCATTGCCAATGACAGAACCCATCGCCGCCCTGGCTCCCTCATAATCTCTGGATTCAATATCTTTCATAGTGATTGCAATCACAGGAAAATTTCCCATGTACTTCCGGCACAATTCCTTCTCCCCGGCAATCTCAAGTCCTTCAAAAAGAGCTGCGTCATGTCCATACTCGAAGAATGTTTTCAGCATATTTATGTTCAGCGATTTGCCAAATCTTCTCGGACGGGTGAACAGATTCACCTTTCCCCAATTATGAAGCAACTCTTTAATCAGACCTGTTTTATCCACATAGTAGAATCCTTTACAGAAAAAAGCCGCATCACTCTTCTTCCTCTTCCGAAGGCCTCCAAGCCTGCCCGAACTTCACATCCCGGAACAATGCCGCAAGCCCCGTAATCTGCTTGAGCCTCAGAATTTCATCCCTGTCCATTCCCAGATGTCTCGATATCCATGCATCCGAACGTCCCAGTTCGTGAAGCTCCTTCACAATATTCCCCATCAGGTCTACATCATGGTTCCCTCTCGCCCGGTTATGCCGGATTGTACTGGCAATCCGCTGCTCCAACGGCTTGTCGATTACAGACACTGGAAGCAGTCCCTTCTCCCGCTCATAAATATCCGGATGCTCCAGCATAATCCGATAGCGATGGAATCCGTCCACAATGATATACTTATCGTCCGATTTATTGTAATAACAGACCACAGGCATCGTATACCCGTCGTTCTTGATGCTCTCATAGAGCAGCTTCATCTCTGGCGGCGCAACCGTATTGGGATTGTAGGAATTGGGAACCACCTTTTCCACCGGAACCGCTATCACACGATACGCAGGGCTTCTATACTCCATAACTCATTTCCTCCACACTCTTATATTTATGCCGTATCGCATCAATCCTCCTCTGCTGCTCCCTTGTCATCCCGAATCCCATCGAACGGCAGATATGGTCATTTTTCAGGATACAGCAGCACATCCGCTTCCAGCTGGGAATATCCTTGGTAGATTTGATGTCGTCCGTATCATCCGGAATCTTTCCCATGAAAACAATCCGGGACTTTTTACTGAGTGTATAGTTGGAGACACCATTCCGCTTAATCTGATAACCGTGCTCCTCTAACTCCTGTATGACCTCCTCATCCAAGCCACCTCCTGTTTCATGCCAGAATTTAATGGAAGTATTAAACTTCTTAACATAGTTGTTTCGCAGACGGATGGGAAGCGTATCCAGAAGGAACATGGTATAGGACTTCCAGGTATGGCCCTCGGGCAGCGTAATATTCCGGTAGCCCAGCGCCTTTGTCTTTCCGTAAATAGCCCCAAAGTTCGCTCCCTTCACCCTTCCTACAAGCCTCACCCAGATTTCCGGGTCAATCACCCGGTAAAGATTCAGGGAATCCTTAGAATAATCGTTGAAAGGCGATGCTACCCGCATCTGCGAAACCTTCAGCCCTGCCTTATAGTAGAGGTCGTACAGGTGGTTATAATCATAATCAAATATATAATTGGCATGCCAGACATCCTGGGTTGTCCAGTCATAAAGGGGCGACGCACACCAAAAATCCTTAAAATACTTCGTAATCCAGCATTTTCCCTTATAGCCAAACTTCTTATTCAAGAAGCCGCTGTACCGCTGCAAAGATTCATCCGCCCGAATTCCCAGAAGGCATACCGTCTTCCGATTGCCGTGGGAAATCCTGTACCACCTGCCGAACTGCTTCGCCAAATCCTCCTGATGCATCCGGTAGCGGTATGTGGTAATCGGGTTATTGCTTAAATTGACCACATATTTCTTTTTGGGCATCTTCCTGACCCACAGCTCCTCCTTCTTGTCGTCCCACGGATACCAGTACATTTCATAACTGCTGAGAGCCGTACGGGTAGCCATCGGAAGGCACACCCAGTACGGCTCCACTTGTTCCTTGATCCTCTCAAACGTGCGCTCCACGTATTCTGACGTCACCGTATACTGCGCCTCAAAATCCTGATGGAACACGCCGACTCTCTTCTTTGGGGCATATTTCTGCTGAAAATCCAGCACGAGGTTCAAAAGAAGTCCACTGTCCTTGCCGCCGGAAAAAGAGACATAGATATTGTCAAATTCCTCAAAGATAAACCGAATCCGCTCCTGAAACGCTTCGTACACGCTCTGTCCTAAATATTCTCGTACCATATTCATCTCCCGACCTTAAAAAATTACCAAATTCTGGAAACTATATGAAAGTTAATTTATCACAGAAAAGAAGTAAATTCAATAAAATCCGGCAAAATTCGACAATTAATTAAAGCGTTCTAAATACAAAAACGCCTCCGGCAGAAACATCCCGTTCTGCCATAAGATAAATGAAAAACATTTCTTCACTTGCATCCTTTATCCTCTGGTATTATAATAAATCTTATCAATTTGACAAGAATATGAGGTAATCCCTATGATTCCAACACTTGGTCTTTCCTTGAAGGCATTAAAAAAAGAGCCGTTTTCCGGCTCTCATTGCGGTATGCGTTATTATCTGACGACATCTGACGACATACTGACGGCATACCTGTATCCCGAACCCTGGTGTTTCGAGGCTACCCCCGAAGAGCAGAAGGAGAAAAAGGATTTTTCCTTCACCCAGGAAGGGCTTGACAACGCCCTTACATGGATGAATGAGCGGTACGAGGCAGACCGCGACAACTGGGAGCGCATCAGCAAAGACCAGATGCGGATTTTTCTCGAAACCAAAAAAGAATAATTCTCCTCAGTTCTCAAGAACCTCCTCCGCAATATTGCGCGCATGGTCTGAAATACGCTCCAGACAGACCAGCGTGTCCAGGAACACGATTCCCGCCTCCGTATTGCACTGGTTATTCGCCAGGCGTTTGATATGCTTGCTCCTGAGAGAAATCTCCAAGTCGTCCGCCTGCGTCTCCTTCTCAATGACCATAAGCGCCTTCTCTTTGTTCTGCTCCACAAATGCTTCAAATGCATACCGGTAACTGTCCGTACACACATCGAACATTTCCTTCAACTGTCTGGTTCCCACCTCCGAGAAGGAAACCTTCTTCTCATGAAGCGTCTCTGCAAATTCGGAAATATTCTCACAATAATCACTGATACGCTCCACATCCGAAACCATCTGCAAAAGATGGGCCACGTCCTGATGCTCTTTCTCACTGACTTGCAGGGAGCTTAACTTAATCGCATACTCTGTGATTCCCGCGCTTAACTTGTCCACCGTCGTCTCTTCTTCTTTCAGGAAACGAATATCCTCCTCTTTCAGCGTAAACAGCACGTCTTTTGCCACCATCAGGGAATCCTCTACAATCTGCGCCATCCGGGCCACTTCCTTGACCGTAGACTGCAACGCGATTACAGGCGTCTCTAAGATACGGTCGTCCAGAAGCACGATACTCTTGTCCTGTGCATCCTCGTCCACCCTGCCGATTTTCTTCGCCAGCTTGATAATCCATCCGGACACAGGAAACAGCAGTACGGTCGTACCGATATTGAACGCCGTATGCACCATACTAATCTGCGTCTGTGTAATATAGCCGAATCCAATCTGCGGATTCACGAACTCATAGTAAATAATCGCAACCGCGCTGAACAGCACCGTACCAATGACGTTGAACAACAGGTGCATAAGCGCCGCCGTCTTAGCATTCTTCTTCGCCCCAAGGCTTGACAGGATTGCCGTAACACAAGTACCGATGTTCTGTCCCATGATAATGTAAACTGCCGCGCTGAACGGAACCAGCCCCGCCGCCGCAAGGCTCTGCAGAATACCCACAGATGCAGATGAACTCTGGATAACGGCTGTCACGAAAGCACCGGCAAGGATTCCCAAAAGCGGATTATCCCCAAGGGTAACAAATATATTACAGAAGCTCTCCGACTCCTGCAAAGGCGATACTGCCGAAGACATGGTTGTGATACCGATAAAAAGCAGTCCGAAGCCGACGATGATACTGGCAACTTCCTTGGAAGAGCGGCGCTTACCCGTCAGCATAATAATGACTCCCAGCATGACCGCAATAGGCGCTAACTTGGAAGGGCTTAGGAATTTCGCCCATTCTACCGCAGACACTAACCATCCGGTCACAGTCGTACCGATATTGGCGCCCATGATAACGCCCATTGCCTGAGTCAGGTTCATGATTCCAGCATTGACAAATCCGACTACCATGACGGTAGTTGCAGATGAACTCTGGATGACGGCTGTAATCACAGCCCCCAAAAGTACGCCCATCAGCTTATTCTTGGTCAGGACTTCCAGCAGAGACTTCATCTTGTTGCCGGCGGCATTTTCCAGACCTTGCGCCATAATCTGCATACCATAAATGAACATTCCAAGCCCGCCCACAAATGGTATGATAATATCTAAATAATTCATTGTTTTCCTCCCTATATCAGGTATTGGTAACTGTTGTTTCTTGACGTTCTCTTTTACATTACCATCTATATAAAAAGAAAACAACTACTTTTTTATGGTTCCGAATGAACCTTAGCAAATCTTAACAGCTACTTCTTCATTTTGGGCTCAAATACAAGGGATGCAAGGTAGCTGAACACAAGGGCTGCGGATATCCCGACAGCACTCGCCTTAAAACCGCCCATAAAGATCCCAATGAATCCTTCTTTGTCTACAGCCTCCTTGACGCCCTTCCACAAAAGGTTGCCGAATCCAGTCAGCGGCACGCTTGCGCCTGCGCCTGCGAAATCCTGAAACGGCTGATAGATATGCAGCGCCCCAAGCACTGCTCCGCCGCATACCAGAAGCACCATGACGCGCCCCGGCATCAGCTTTGTACGGTCAAGGAGAATCTGCACGAAAGCACAGATGACGCCCCCGACCCAAAATGCATTGATATAATCCATAACTTCACTCCTTATCTTCCAGAAATGCTTCGCATTTGCCTTTCTCCTCTAACAATGCTCCAACACAATCCCGTGGGCGATTCCGGGTACGCTGGAGCCTTCATTGTAACTCACCGTTGACATCAGCGCCCCTGTCGGCACGAACAACACCCGTTTCCACTCCCCGCGGTTCAGCTTAGGCAAAATATACGCCGACAACGTGGTCGCGGCACATCCGCACCCGCTCCCTCCCGCATGGGTATCCTGAGACACCTGGTCAAATATGGTCATCCCGCAATCCATGTGGTTCTTCTTAATATCGTATCCCTTCCCACGCATCAAATCAAACAGGATGCTCTGCCCCACATATCCCAAATCCCCAGTCACAATCCGGTTATAATCATCCGCAGTCCTCCCGAAATCCTCTAGATTCCGTATAATCGTATCACACGCGGCAGGAGCCATACACGCCCCCATGTTCTGGGAATCCTTCAGTCCATAATCCACAATCTTCCCCACGGTCACGCCCGTAATCCTCACATGGCTTCTTCTTGTCCCTACCAGGAATGCGCCGCTTCCCGTAACCGTCCACTGGGCGGATAATGGTCTTTGGTTCGCATATCCCAGGGGAAACCGAAACTCTTTCTCCGCACTCCCGAAATGGCTGGATGTAACGGCAAGCATATAATCCCCATACCCTGCCGCCACGCTCATAGCCGCAAGGGCAAGGGCTTCCCCCGACGTAGAACACGCTCCGAACAGCCCGAACATCGGTATCCCCAGCTCCTCCACGCCCATAGAAGTCGCTACCCCCTGACGGAGAAGGTCTCCGCCAAACAGATACCTTACCTCCGACGCCTCCACATGGGCCTTCCCCATCGCCAGAAGACACGCCTCCTTCTGCATGGTACTTTCCGCCTCTTCCCATGTATTTTCCCCAAACAGATTCTCCTGCTCTACCATATCGAACATCTTCCCCAGAGGGCCCTCTCCCTCCTTCTTCCCCGCCACCGACGCACTGCTCACCAGATACGGGGACTCTCTAAACGCAATACTTTGCAATCCCTTAACCATTCATCCCTACCTGCCTTTTCTCTCAAATAATCCCGCTGACTTTCAAAATCCAGTACCCGAACCCTAAAACCCAGCTGGTGAATATCCCATACAGTATCACGGGTCCTGCAATCGTAAAAATCTTACATCCAATTCCCATGACCTGCCCTTCCTTCTTATACTCAATCGCCGGGGCCGCAACCGAATTGGCAAATCCCGTAATCGGAACCAACGTCCCCGCGCCGCCCCATTTCGCAATACGGGGATAAATATTGAACCCGGTCAGGACGACGCTTAAAATCACCAGGAGCATAGACGTCCACCCGCCGCTCACATCCTTATCAAACCCAAGCTTCCCGCAATAGTTCAGGATTGCCTGTCCCACAGTACAGATCACTCCCCCTGCCACAAACGCCTTCGCCATATTCATCGGCAGGTTATGCACCGGCGTTTTCTTCTTGACATAATTTTCATATGCCTGCTGTTGTTTCTGTTTATCCATTTTCCTCTCCTCCCTGCATCCTTATTTTCTCCGTCTTTTAAAAGCGGTTAAAAAAGAAGATTAACGCCCCCACGCCTTTTCCAACCGCAACCCCAAGAATCAGATATTGTATCCCCCGCAGCAGTTTTACCCTGCGCACAAAAATGGGAAATACATTCAGAATCTCCGCCAGAGCCATGGACCAGCATCCGACAAAAATACCGCCGAACAGCCCGAACACTGGCAATAGCCACGCCCCGAAAGGAATCCGAATTCCATAGATAAAGAAAATATTACCAAGAATTCCCCCAAGAGCCACACTGTTTTCGTAAAGCAGGATATGCTCCCCGGTGTGCGTCCTGTCGGCAAAATCCGATACCACTCCAAGCTCGCTGATGAACGAGAAAAGCCCTCCCGCAACAACCATACCTGCGCTAAGTCCGATGACCGCCATTAGAACCTGTGCCCACATCCAGCTCCTTCTCCTTTCTGGAATACGTTTCAATCAGGGTGGTCTGGATATCATTTTCATACAGACGCATCTCAATCTCCATCGGCGTAGGGTCTACCGTGAACTTCTTCTTGCCGAAATGGTTGAAGAAGGTCAGGATTCCTATCACCAGCCCAATGCAGTACGTCAGCTCCAAAATCGTGAACCCGTCCGACTTCTGCCCTGTCAGGAGTTCGTAGATTTGGGAAAATAATTTCGTCGTATCAACGTCATTGTTGAACGCCATAATCGAAAACGCCGCGCCCATGAAACTGATAATGACGACAGCCGCCAGTTTTGTGTAATGCACCGCGCCGCCTGCCGTCTGCTGTTCCTCGTAAGTCACAATGAAATCCGTCTCCCCAAGATTCTGCACGTCAACATTCGGACATTCCTCATGGATACGCTCTATCACCTTCAGGATTGAAATGGCAACACGGTTCTGATGCTTATCGTCCGTGTGATGAAATGTGAGCAATTTCAGGCTTTTAAGCCTGGGAACAATCGCCGGGTTGGGACACTCCATCTGAATCACATCCCCAAGCGTAACCTCCGGTTTCGTGACCTCCACGTTCTTGTCCACTTTGATGTATACTGTCTCATTTGCCATTCCTACGCCCTGCTTTCCGGTACGCCGTTTTCATACATACCGTCTGTCTCAGATCCGATTCCATGCCAATTCTCTTCATTCAAATGCATGACATTCTTAACCAGCGTCCCTTCATTGATCTTTCCATGGTCTCTCATATCATTAAAATAGTAAATCAGCCCAATCACCACCGCCGCCATCACGACGCAAATCAGGCATACCCTGAGTTTTCTTCTTGCATTCTCCATACTTTCCACCTTCTTTATTCCTTTTGCGGATTAGTATGGATATTTTCAAGAAAAATATTCATGGTATGCCTGTTATATTCGTTCTCTCAAATTTTTTAAAATTTTCTTTTCCATTCTGGACACCTGAACCTGGGATATGCCAAGGGTATCCCCTACCTGCGTCTGGGTCTGGTTTGCAAAATACCTAAGATAAATCAGCCGCCGCTCCTCTTTATTCAGGTATGCCAATAACTGCTTCAACAGCAAATGGTTCAAAATCTGCTCTTCTTCTCCCTCCTTCTCAGGAAGCTTATCCATCAGCCTTACTTCCTGTCCCTCTTTCTGGTAAATGGGTTTGTGCAGAGATTCAATATCCCCGCTGGCATCTAAAGCCTGTGTGAGTTCCTCCGTCCCGACTCCAAGCTCCTGTGCTATCTCCGCCACTGTCGGGTCCCTGCCCCATTTTTCCTGAAGCCGCTCCTGACAGAGATAGGCTTTGTAGGCAAGCTCCTTTAACGAGCGGCTCACCTTAATCATCCCGTCGTCCCTCAGGAAACGCTTGATTTCTCCGGAAATCATAGGAACCGCATAGGTAGAAAATTTAACGTCAAAGGACAGATCAAACTTGTCGATTGCTTTCAGCAGGCCGATACTGCCCACCTGGAACAAATCCTCCGCCTCCACGCCCCGGTTGTAGAACCGTTTGACGATACACCAGACAAGCCCTGTGTTTTCCTCTACCAGCTGTGCTCTCGCTTCTTCATCCCCTTCGTGAGATTTTTGAATCAAAGCGATTGTGTGGTCCATAGTCTGCGTCCTTTTCCGATTGTTTTTTCCATCTTTACGGTAGTTCCCTTTCCCGGAGCCGACAAGACCTCTAAGCGGTCCATGAAGGCTTCCATAAAGGAAAATCCCATCCCGGAGCGATCAAGCTCCGGCTTCGTGGTGAACAGCGGCTCCATCGCCTGTTTCACATCCTCGATTCCCTTGCCTTCGTCCTCGATTTCCAGATAGAGCGTCCTTCCCTCTGTGCGGCATCGGATGTAGATGTTATGTACTTCATTTTCATAGCCGTGGATAACGGCGTTGGTCACAGCCTCAGATACCGCCGTCTTTACGTCGGATACTTCCTCCACCGTAGGATTTAAGGATGTCATAAATGCGGCGACCGTTACCCGGGCAAATGACTCGTTGGATGAGCGGCTGTCAAAGATTAACTGCATCTCATTGGTATGTTCCATCTATTCTTCCTCCTCATATATCTGCATGATTTTCGTGATTCCTGACATAGTTAATATTTTCCGCATTCTTTCATTGGTGTGGACAGCGCATACTTCGCCGCCAAGCAGGTAAATGCGTTTGTAACGTCCCATGATTACGCCGATTCCTGAGCTGTCCATGAAGTTCGTTTCCTTGAAGTCGAAGACTACGTAGCGGATGTGGTTGTGCTCGATTAAATGGTCGGATTCCTTGCGGATTTCCTCGGCGTTGTGGTGGTCTAGTTCATTGGGTAAAAAGACTGTCAGGCAGTTTTCCTGGACCTGATATTTCATGTTCATCCTCCTTCTCAAAGGTTCTGGCTAAAAATTGGTATGAAAAAAGGATATGCTGTTTTTGCATATCCTTTTCCTTCGTGTACTATGGCAAGCTTATTCGCCGTCATCTCCGCCTGTATCGGCAGCGTCCCCGCCGTCTTCACCGCTTCCGCCGTCGTCGTCTGCGCCTTCGTCGCCGTCCTTGCTGTTACCGGACTGGGCATCTAAGGCCTCTTTTGCGGTCTGGGCGGCTTCGGTGTCGGGGTAGCTCTCGACAAGCTTCTGGTATTTGAGGTTTGCCTGATTCTGGTCGCCGCTTTTTTCGTAGGATTGGGCGAGGAGCAGCAAGGCTGCGCCTTCTTCGTAGCCTTCGTCCATCTTCATCACCTGCTCTAAGTTCGTGATGGCGGCTGTGTAGTTGGCGACCTCAAAGTTTTCCTGTGACGTGCCGTATAGGCCGGCACATACCCGGGGGAATAGTTCGCCGGTAATCTCGTCGTAGCTTTCCCTGCCTACGGTTCCAAGGGAATCCGGGGTTACTTTTAACAATTCTTCCACCATTGCCGAGTCTCCCATATCGTCTGCACGGAAATGGGCCGCCATGTTCAGGACGATTTCATAGCTTTCCTGGGTCGATGCTGCCGTTGCCTGTACATTTTCGGTCTCTTCACTGGTGGAACGGTATTCTTCCAGTTCTTTTTTCAGTGCGCTGATCTGCGCCGTCTGGGTGGCAATCTGGTCGCTGAACTGTACCGTCTGGCGGTTGGAGCGCTCCTGACGGGATGCATTGATGGTCGGCATGATAAGAAACCACATGACCGCGACGCCTACCACCAGGCCCAGCGCAATATTCAGGACTGTGTGCAGCCCCGCATTGTCCTTGATACTATTGGATACCGGCTGGATAATCGTCTCATTTCCCAGATTATAGGTGACGGTATGCTTGTCCTTCTTCTCCTTCTCCTTAATCTTGACATTCCTTGCACGCCGGATCTGGTTCAGCTCGTGCATACAGCGCAGGGAAAATTCATCCGTGGTGTCCAGCTTATACGCTGTCCGGATGGACTGCCTTGCAAATGTATACTGCTCCGTATGCATGTAAATCAATGCAAGGAGCTGATGCGCCTTTACATAAGACGGATGTACCGTCACAGCCTTTTTAAGCTGGATGATTGCCAAATCCTCACCATTCTGCCTGCAATAATCCAACGACTGGTTGTACCGCTTCGCAGCCTGGTTGATCGCCTCTAACTCTCCCGCCGTCTCACGCATCTTCTGTATGTAATAATTTGCAATATTATCATGAGACTGGAAATTCTTGCTCAGAATCCACTCTACTAACGCCTCTACCACGTCTCCCCTGCCATAATAGACCAGGCCGAGCAGGTTTCTGGACGCAATATTTCCCCTGTTATATTGTAAACTCTTCCTTAAAGACGTGATTGCACCCGACAAGTCCCGAATCTTTGCTTTCTTCAATCCGTCGTTATACCAGTACATGGACTGGTAGGAAAGCTTTGTTGTATAATCCATATGCGATCCTCAATCCTTCTTCTACTTTGCCTGTTCCATCACTTCCCGCAGGATATCCGTCATGTCCGTCAAATCCTCCTGATAGATTGCCTTCTCTATATCTTCCACTTCCAGGCTCGGCTGGAACTTCTTTAATTCTTCCTCAAAATCAAGCATAATACCTATGCCTCCTTTATACGCCCATCTTATATTCCAAACTTCTTCTGCCGCATTGCCGTCTTTACCATGCCCGCCAGATACAGAGAACCAAGGCAATAGACATCCCCGTCCGCTGTCCGCTGTGCTTCTGCCGCACGAAGCGCCTCACAGACATCCGCCTCACAGACGACCTTCTTCTTGGTATACTTTTGAAACACCCGCCTAAGCTCTTCGGCAGGAACCCGCCTTGCATCCTCCACCTCTGTCACAACAAAAGCATTCACGTCCAAATTGCTGCACAGGCATTCAATCATCTGCTCATAATTCTTGTCGCTGACCGCCGAGAACAGAACCACAGAACCATCTTGGGAATCCGCTCCCAGAGCCTTCATGCTCTCCACGAACGCTTCCACCGCTCCCGGATTATGCGCTCCGTCAACTACCAGATGCAAGGCGACGCGCTCCATCCTTCCTTCCCATCTGAGGGAAGCTAACGCCTCCTGCCAGCGTTCCTCATGAATCTGTTCACCTTCCAGCAGGTACTCCGCCGCGCAAAGGGCAATCTCGGCATTCATTGCCTGATAGCACCCACACATCG
>CATLIP010000048.1 GCA_949957035.1 uncultured Lachnospiraceae bacterium | reverse complement strand
GTGCGGAAGGATATGTACATTGAAATTTGAATTTGTCGGAACGAATGACGAACGGACGATGGCAATTCTGAATGGAAACTCGGACATTTGGACAAAAGAGCGGCATCCTTGCGAGATAACAAAACGTTTAAAAGCAGGAAGTGTTGTTAAAAAGGGTGATATTTTATGTGTTTATACAGAAAAAGTAAAAAAGACGTCTGAGACAGCGGTTATTACATTCTCTATGTTTATGCGCAAAGAGGATGATTCTTTATATGATAAAAAGGAGAAAACTCTCATAGCACCATGCGACGGTATAGTTTTCCTTATCAAAGATAAGATTAATAGCAAAGTTGCAGAAAAGATGGATGAATATCTATCAGTATATGTAGTCTCGTATTTCGATGAATATGAAGATTTCTGTAAATGGTACAGGAATGGTTGTAAATAGACAAAGGAGGACAGAAAATGGCTATTTTTACGGAAGAAAATAAAGAATTTCAAACATATATAGACAGCGTAAACACAATCGTTGGAGACATCACCGACTACGCGAAGGACGAGGACATCCGAGGCTTAAACAAGCTGATTTCTAACTTTAAAATTAAGACTGAAGATTTCTACCGGGAGGATCGCAGGCTCAATATCGGCGTAGTCGGACAGGTAAAAGCGGGAAAGTCGTCTTTCCTCAACACCCTGCTCTTTGAAGGTAAAGAGATTCTGCCAAAGGCGTCCACGCCAAAGACGGCGACGCTTACAAAGATGGAGTATTCCGAGAAAAATATCATCCACATAGAATACTATTCTTTAGAAGAATGGGAGGTTTTAGAGGAGAACGCGGCAGTGAATCTTGACGACGAGATTTACACATCGGCACGTGAAATCGTAGAGATGGTGAAGCGAAACGGAATAGTCCCGCAGGAATATCTGGAAAAAGGATATGAGCAGACTGAATTTGATTCCTACGAGGAGTTGCTCTTAAGCCTGAACGACTATGTAGGTGAAGACGGCAGATTTACGCCTATTGTAAAGGCGGTAACGCTGTATCTCAACAAAGAAGAATTTAAGGGACTGTCTATAGTCGATACTCCCGGTTTAAACGACCCCATTGCATCCAGAACAATCCGGACCAAGGAGTTTATGGAAGTATGCGACGTGGTATTTTTCTTAAGCCAGTCCGGGAGTTTTTTAGATAAGAGCGACTGGATTCTGTTATCCAGCCAGCTTCCCCAAAAGGGGGTAAAAAGACTGGTACTGATTGCAAGCAAATATGATTCCGGAATCAGAGATATTCTCAGGGTACAGGACGAGGAGGATATTTTCGGAGAGGATGAGAATACTGCGGATAATATCCCCAAAGCATGCAAGATTATAAGAAAGAAACTAAAGAAACGCGCTGAGAGCAAGGTAAAAGAATTTGTGCAAGATTTGGAGCTTCGGGGAAGCTCGCCGGAACTCATAGAGGTAATCAGACAATGTTCCAAACCGGTTATGGTATCTTCGCTGGCCTATAATATGACAGGAAAGGAAGAATCCGAGTATACGTCTGAAGAAAAGAACATCTATTCTGCGCTGCGGCAATTCTCTGACAACATAGATTCGGATTTGAGGTTACTGGGCAACTTTGATGAGGTAAAGACTCTGTTCGAAGAGGTAGTCCTAGAAAAAGAACACATTTTGGAGGCGAAAGCCAAGAGCTTCATTCCCAACGCTAGGGAAGAATTGAAGAATTTATTATTATCTTATCAGGAAAAAACAAATAAGCGGGTGCAGGTTCTGGAAAGAAACGACCGGGAGCAGCTTCTAGAGCAGAAGAAGATTGTAGAGAGTCAGATGGGAAATATTAAAGCCGACGTTGCGGCTGTTTTCGGAGAATTAAAGGCAAAGCTGCAATCAGAAAAAGCAGCGGGAATCAGAGAAATACGTGAAGAAAGCAAAGAATACTTAAGCGTCAGGGAAAGAACGGGAAGCGTTACGAGAACAGGAACATATACTACAGGATTTTTGTTCTGGAAGAAAACCCATGTATACCACTATGAAGAGCAGTATTCTTATTATATGGCGGCAGACGCCATCGAGAATCTGAAAAAGTATGCCATAGACGCGTCTAATCAGGTAGAGAAGGTATTTAGCGAGGCGTTACAGCTAAAAGAGCTTAAGAGAAAGCTGCTCAACGTGGTAGTCAATAATTTTGACATGGGAAGCGAAAGATACGATTCCTCCCTGTTTCGGATTATGGTAGAGGAGACGGTAAGCAGCATCGAATTTCCTGTGTTTCACATAGATATCTCAGACGCCGTAGACGGCATCGCAGGTAAATTTACCGGAGAACTGACGGCGGCGGAAGAAAAGAACGACCTTGTAAGCATGTTGTCGAAAGCCGTCTCCAGGATATGCGGCGCCCTTTGTACAAGGCTTGAAACTACGGTGCAAAGTTTCCGCAAAGAAATGGAGGAGCTTGAGGATAAAGTAGAGGACAGCCTGCTTGTCAATATTTCCGGCGAGTTTGAATTGCTGCTTAACCAGTGTGAAAATAAAGAAAAAGAGATTGCTGATTACAAAGAGTATGCCGCTGTTTTGCAGAAGGAGCTGGCAAGAATATAGCGGTGAAAGGGGGGATATCATATGCCGAATGAAGTAAAAGCCACAGAGAAAAGAATGAATGATGAATTGAGCGGCTCAATAAATAATGCGGCTGCAATTATAACGAAGGATTATCTGGAAAAATTAGAAAGGTATGAAATCATGAATCCTTCGGAGGAGGACATAGATATTGATATTGCCGGATGCGGAAAGTTCTATAAGCTGTCTAAGCTTGTTATGAACAGCGAAGAAAATTTCCTGAATAAGCTGACTACAATTGTAAATGTAGCGTCGTCCATTGAGTGCAGTATCGCCACCATAATCAAAAGCGACGGATATAGGATAGATTTTTATTTCGGGATTCTCTCAAAAAATGCCAGAGACAGGAGAGAAGCGGATGTGAAACGGCGGGCGGCAGACGCGGCGGCTTTCAAGGGAGCGCTTCTTGGTAATCTGGTCGGCTCTGAGTTGGAGGAAATGTCAGAGGCAGAAGTGGAGGCATTCAAAAAAACCACCCTTTCAAGGGAAGGCAGCTGTTATTCTTCTGTTTCCGGAATTGTCGCACTGCGTGACGAGGATGAAAAGAGTATGAAAGGCTACGTGCAGGGGATTGAGAATCTGGCGGATTCCCTGAAAGATCAGAAGTATACCATAGTCATGCTTGCGGACCCTGTTGAATCCTCTGAAATTCAGATTATCAAGCAGGGGTATGAACTGCTTCATACACAGCTTGTAACATTTGCAAGAAGTACGGTGACAATCAACGAGAGCGATACGGTATCTCTGTCAAAGGCCAGGACAGAAGGAATCTCTGAGGGAATCTCAAAGAGCATTTCCATGACCCAGAGCAGGACAAGGTCCAAGGGAAAATCCTATGGAGGAAGCGTTGGATTGTCAGGCGGGCTTCCCTTTGGAATATTGACTGCAAACGTTGGATTTAACGCGGGAGTAAACAGCAGCCTTTCGAATACAGAAGGAAAGACGGACGGGACTGCAAGGTTAAGACAACGTAACAATTCAGTAACGGATACGACCTCTTCCTCCAAGACGGCGGGCAAGAGCCTGCAGATGACTTATGAGAACCGCTCTGTAAAGTCGCTTCTCGACAAGATTGACAGTCATTTGGCGAGATTGGACGAGTGTGAGAGCTTCGGAGCCTTTGACTGCGCCGCATATGTGATAGCAGATAACAGAGAGACGGCGCTTACGGTGGCAAGCAACTATAATGCCTTAATGAGAGGCCAAAATTCCAGCGTTCAGGCGTCCCACATCAATACATGGTACAAGCCGGACGAGACAAGAATTTTAGGGAAATATATGGGCGCTTTGGTTCATCCCAGATTTTTACAGAGCAGGAAAGACAAGATCATAGTGACGCCGGCATCCATGGTAAGCGGCAATGAGATTGCCATACAGATTGGCCTTCCGAAGAAGTCGGTGTCAGGCATTACGGTGATTCCCATGGCTCCATTTGGGCGCAATGTGATGGAGGGGACAGAGAATACCCTGGAATTAGGCAGCCTTTATCATATGGGACATAACGAGGGTGAGAGCGGCAGGGAACAGAAGGTTAAGATAGACATTGAGAGCCTTGCTATGCATACGTTTATTACAGGCTCCACAGGAAAAGGAAAATCAACGGCAATCTACTCTATCCTTGATAAACTGATAGGGCATAAGGTCAAATTTATGGTAATCGAGCCGGCCAAGGGAGAGTATAAGGACAGATTCGGCAGCTATCCTGGCGTCAGAGTGTACGGTACGAACTATAAAAAGACGCCGCTGCTTAGAATCAATCCTTTCAGTTTCCCGGAGGATATTCATGTGTTAGAGCATATCGACAGGCTGATTGAGATATTTAATGTATGCTGGCCCATGTATGCGGCAATGCCTGCGGTATTGAAGGATTCTGTGGAGAGAGCGTACGTTGTTTCCGGGTGGAATCTGGAAACATCAGAATGTCGGTATCAGGATGGGCAAGGCAAGCCCTTATTCCCTTCCTTTTTGGATGTTTTTAGGCAAATCTATGCAGTGATGGATGAATCGGCATATTCCGCCGACAGTAAGGGTGATTATAAAGGCGCGCTTTGCACCAGACTTAAGTCTTTAACAAACGGCCTCTACGGTCAGATATTTACTGCAAATGAATTGCCGGCGGAGGAATTATTTGACCAGAATGTTATTGTAGACTTGAGCAGGACAGGCTCAAGTGAGACGAAAGCGTTGATCATGGGGCTGCTAGTAATGAAACTCCAGGAGCGCCGTATGGCGAACGCCGGTCATGGAAATGAACCCCTTAAGCATGTGACTGTTTTGGAAGAGGCGCATAATATCCTAAAGCGTACTTCAACGGAACAGGTCGGCAGCGAAGCGAATGTAGTGGGAAAATCAGTAGAGATGCTGGCAAATTCCATTGCCGAAATGCGTACATACGGCGAGGGATTTATCATTGCAGATCAGGCGCCGGGACTTATGGATATGTCGGTAATCCGCAATACCAATACAAAGCTCATATTCGGTCTGCCGGATTTGGGCGACAGAGAGTGCGTCGGCAGAGCGGCAGGCTTGAATGACGAGCAGATTATTGAATTGTCCAGGCTTAAGACATTTGTAGCGGCGGTATATCAGAATAACTGGTTAGAACCGGTACTTTGCAGCATAGATACCGATTTTAAAGATGTGCCGAGATTTCATTATACGGCCGGGAACCGGGAAGAAGCTGATAAGAAAAGAGTTTTGGAGTTTTTGCTGCTTCCGGTACAGAAGAGGGATGAGCTGGATGATAAATATATCACAGAGCTTGTGAATGATGTTTATAAACTGGCGATCCCGTCAGAAGCAAAGATTTCCTTCATGAAATATACGAAAGCAACGGCAAAGGACGAGGTTCTAAGACTCAGAGGACAAGTGGTATACTGCCTCTTTAATTCGGAGGCTGCGTTCGGATTGGCAAAGAATCAGGAAAAAGATATGAATCGCTGGTACCCTTCCATGAGAGAAATACTGGAGCCGTCTATCACACTTTTGAGTGAGCGGGACCAGCAGAAGGTAATGGCGCTGCTTACGAAGGAGAAGGCTGAGCTTGAAGGGGATACGGAATCGAGGCAGATTTTTGAGAGACTTATGGATTATATATAAAGGGGCTGTGAGAGATGGAGTTTGGGCATGGGACAGGTAAGCTGTCAGAAGTTTCCGAAGTAAAAGGAGCCGGGGAGCTGAACTTTAGCCAGAGAGCCTTGGATAAATATGATAAGATTATGGGGGATGAGTTTGATGAGTCCGCCGAATTTGATAAAACCTTATCTGAACTTAATGATTCAAAGCTTGACGACCGGGAACGTGAAAAAAAATTTGAACAATTATTCGAATTGTTGGACGAGGATGGCCTCATAGAGGAAATAGATCATATGGAAAATGTATCCGGATGTCCGATTGACGGACATGGAGGTACATGGGACGGCTTGAGAGGAAATTCCACATGGTATCCCCGGTTAGAGGAAATACCGAAAAATCCGAAGACAAATCCGGATGGCCTGACATGGAAACAAATACTTGATAAATACGGAATCGACGGCGTTGCGTTCAGGGATGGAGAGCCTGATTTTTCCCAAGTTTCCAAAGGAACGGTTGAGATTGATAATTTCTCGGAAAACAGATATGGAAAAGGGGGAAATTTTGACCAGGCTTGTGAGAAACTGGCGGAGCAAAGAGGATGTACGAAAGAAGAAGTGAAGGCATGGATGAAGGAGAACAAATATACATGGCATGAACGCTCGGATTGTAAGACAATGGATATGGCGCCGACGGAGGTGCATGGCAATGTCAGACATGAAGGAGGAATTTCTGAAATAAAGTCCGTACAAGACAGGAAAGGTGAGGAGGAACAGGCATGAAAGACGCTGTAATGGGTGAATTAATATATGACGGCGGATGGGCGAAAACAGAGTCCCTTACGCTGTGGGGAAGACAACAGAATATTAAGATAGTAGTATCGGCCTATGAGAACGAGAAGCCGAATGAAGAACAGAAGGCTGCGTATACAAGGCTTATCTCTGAACTTGACGAAATCTCAGAGAAAAGTTTAAAGGAACTTAAGAAGTATATGGGAGAAATCCATGAGGATATTAAGGTTTACTGCGGGATTTCGGCATTGCCGGAGGATATATATGAGCTGATTTCCATTGATAATATCTTACTTTTGGAGAGCGGTTCGTTTGCCGTACTGTGTAAAGCGAAGTGGGACAGCCATGGTATTGCGGTTTTATGTCAGGGAGAGGCGGTAGAGGTTGGACCGCAGGATATTGTCTGGATGTACGAATAGATAATTCTTATTTTATATAGTATGTGGAGTTCTGAAAATGAAGCTAAGAGGAGGGTGTCGAAAAAAGACAGCCTCCTCTTAGCTTTTGATAAATATCTATAAAATTTCCTGAAAGAAAAATTAAGAAAATAAAAGTAATGACATATAGTGTCGTCACTATTTGCTATGATATAGACAATCAAAACGTTTTGTGAAGAGTATATACTAAAATTATTAAGATAGCAGGAGAAAATGTATGAAGAAAAAGATAGATTTTCGTGAGGCGAAAGACATAGGATATAACTATAGCAGTACTATTTATACAGCTTGCAATCTTAGAATTTATAGCATGGCTTGCCTACGGGCCGATTAATCTTGGCCGTCTCAGACGTCAGAATGAATTGCGAATTGTTGCAGAGTATGTGAGTAGTGAACAACAAGATATAAAAGAAAATGATATACAGGAAGTGGATGATACAGAACCGGATACACGAAATGAAACATCCCCGATATGGCTGCCGGAAGGAGGGAATCATAACTATAAATCGAATAAAATTCTATGTAAGAATTGCAGTAAGGAGCTTAAGGAAAACTGGCGGATATGCCCCTATTGCGGCAGTGAAAAATAAAAAACGAAAGACTGTGGAGGAGAGAAAATGTTTTGTAAGGATTGTGGAACCAGAATAGAAGAGGATTGGCTCGCATGCCCTAATTGCGGCAGCCGGATAA
The DNA here is from genome assembly GCA_949957035.1 of uncultured Lachnospiraceae bacterium. The sequence goes on along the minus strand of CATLIP010000048.1, from coordinate 4,930 downwards.
AAAAAGTTAAGCCGGCAGAAGATAAATTCCGGGAGAGTAAAGAATACAATTTACTTGGAATGAGGAGGACAGGCAGATTCTCATTCTGGGAAATTCCAAGTACAATAAAAGTAGAAGGAGAAGATGTTCAGGTAATCACTCATGGAAAGAAAATCACAGAGTCTCGATTTAAAAAAGAAGAAATTGCGGACATAGATTTTCCGGTTCTGCCAATTTGGAGAGTGTCGGATATCGTTCGTTTAGCGGTGTTTGGACTGCTGATGCTGATATCATATGGATTAAGTTTTTTTGCAGTTTTATTCAGTATTAAGATTGCCTTGTCAAGACATCTTAGGCTGAAACTAAGTTCCGGACAGGAAATCAATATTCCGATTCGTCAGAGAGCAGATGCATCAGAACTTTTAAGAGAGCTTCATTATCCGGAAGAGGAAATCACAAAAAATGAGGCAAAAAGAATATCTGAAAAGAAATGGGCGTTAAGGGAATGGATTACATATATGGTTCTTATTTTTGTCGCCGCGTTTACAATGTATCTGGGCCTTGAATTGAGGGTAAGCAGCATGCAGAGCGGCGAGACGGCGGAAGACGAAATGGAAGAAATAGAAGAAACGACGGAGTATTCCGATGACGACTTAGACGAGCTTCTTGACGGGATAGAAAACATGCCGGAGGAAGAGGAGCTTATATCTGATAGAGATACTTTTATTTTCCCGGACAGTGATAAAAAATATTTATCTGAGGATGAAGTCCGAAGTGTTACTGCGGAAGATATGGCGATCGGACGAAATGAAATTTTTGCAAGACACGGATATATTTTTCAGGACGAAGGCTTAAGAGCATACTTTGAGGGGATGCCATGGTATGAAGGAACAGCGCTCTCGGATGGATTCAATGCAGACGCAGTATTCAATGATTTCGAGAAAAAGAACGTAGAGCTGATTAAGCGCGTGGAGGATGAAATAAATGGTGTGAGTGTTCAGCAGGCCAATGATTTTGTTCTTTCAGAAGGAACTTATGTGAATGACCAAATACTGGAGGACACTCTTGCTTTAGTGTCGGTCAGCTATGCGTCCATAGATTGGATGGAAGTGAATATTTTCCCGGCTTCCGGCTATAGTGGGATGACATTGTGGGGAAGCAAGATTGACGATAAGACAATACAGGTGAAAGAAGAATATTCGGGTATTGTAGTTACTTTGAAGTGGGACAATCCTAGGGAAGTGACATTAACAAGTTCGGGAACATTTACGGGAATGGATTCGGAGACCTTTAATGCACTTACGAATGCTCATTATGTATTGGAGTCAGAATTTTAAGATTGTTATAGGGAGCCGGGGAATATAATAAATTTTCATTAAATTTGTTCCGTTTTGCTTGAGAAAGAGGCACATATAGCCGAAGTTTAAGTAAAGAGCAAAAAGGAGCTGACGGAACTATGAGAACAAAGAAGAAAAGGCATCCTGTGAGAAGAACTATCTGCGTGCTCCTGATTCTTATGCTGTGTGCGGCTGTGTCAGTCGGCGTTTTCTACGGACTAAAAGGCTATCAGATGTATCAGGACGCTGTTTCTCAGATGTCAATTCAAGACAGGGTTGAGAAGATACGGGAACGGGAGCATTTTACAAAATATTCTGATATGACGGAATTTTATATTAACGCAGTGATTTCTATAGAAGACCACAGGTTCAGGGAACATATGGGAATCGACCCGATAGCAGTCTGCCGGGCTATGTGGGTAGATTTAAAGACCATGTCTTTTAGAGAGGGAGGCAGTACTATTACCCAGCAGCTTGCAAAGAATCTTCTGTTTACCCAGGAGAAAAGTATTGTGAGAAAGGCGGCGGAGGTGTTTGCGGTGATGGCGATTGAATCAGAATACAGTAAGAATGAGATTTTTGAGTTATATGTGAATACCGCCTGTTTCGGCAGCGGTTATGAGGGGATATATGCCGGCTCTATGGGATATTTTGGGAAACTGCCCTTGGAGCTTACGGATTATGAGTCGGCTGTGCTGGCAGGGGTGCCTAATGCGCCCTCTGTATATGCGCCGGGTATGGATGAAGGGCTGGCGGCTCAGAGGACTTGGCAGGTACTTCGAAGCATGGTGAGGACTGATATGATTACTCAGACAGAGATGGATGGGATATTTTAGGCAGAGATGGACGAAATTCTTGGGGAGAGGATGAATGGTCAGAAGAACGGTAGATAATTTCCATATCGGGAAGATATGCGATTCGGGACAATGCTTTCGGATGATGCAGCTTGACGAGAATACATATAGCGTCATAGCCGGAGGACGGTATCTGGAAATAGAACAGAATGGATTAGAATGTATTTTTTCCTGCGGGGAAGAGGAATTTGAAGAGTTTTGGAAACAATATTTTGATTTGGAACGGGATTATAGGGCTTATATGGATAAGGCGAATCCTAAGGATACATATCTGCTGAACGCAATTCGGTTCGGGGCAGGAATCAGGATTTTACATCAGGATTTGTGGGAAATGACAGCTTCATTTCTCATATCCCAGCAGAATAATATCGTGAGAATCCGCAAGTGCATCCAGAATATATGCGAGCGGTATGGAGAAGAACGAGAGAATTTTCGCGGAGATAGATATTATGTGTTCCCTAAGCCGGAAGCGCTGGCAGCTCTTGATGAGGATGCGCTTAAGGAGTGCAATCTGGGCTATCGGAGTAAATATGTGGTGCGCACTGCCGCACGTATTGCAGAAGGGGAGACAGACCTTGAGGCTATTCAGAATATGACATATAAAGAGGCAAAGGCAGAGCTTTTGAAATTGTATGGCGTGGGAGAGAAGGTGGCAGACTGCATCTGTCTATTTGGTTTACATCACTTAGAGGCATTTCCTGTGGATACCCATATCCAACAGGCCCTTCGGAAGTATTATAAGAGAGGGTTCCCGAAGAAAAGGTATAAGGGTTATGAAGGAGTAATGCAGCAGTACGTGTTTTACTGGGAGCTTAGAGGAGAGAAAGGGTAGGGAGAGGTGTATGATGTTTCAGTTATTTAAAAAAGCTCATGGGAATCCGGCAGCACAAAACTATGACCCCGCCAATCAGAAGCCAATCCTTCGGTGTAGTATCTGTACCGGGGAGCAGGTGGCGGGCTTCAAAGATTTGCATACCGGAAAATTTACAGATATCATGCTGATTAAGAATGAGAAGGATTTGGAGAGTTTCAAAAAACAGTATGGCGTCACAGATATATCGAAGGAGTTTTAAGGTCAGAGAGGAGGTTCTCATATGATGGAAATGTGCAGCGTATATCCTGCAGAAAAGAAAGAGCTATACCGCATCTTAAAGACCCGGCTTCAGGGTCTGATAGACGGTGTGCCGGATTTGATTGCTAATCTGGCTAATGCATCCGCCCTTTTAAACCAGGCATTGAAGGAAATCAACTGGGTGGGATTTTATCTTATGAAGGAAGGCCGGTTGGTGTTAGGCCCCTTCCAGGGGAAACCTGCCTGTGTGGAAATTCCGGTTGGACAAGGCGTCTGCGGTACGGCGGCAGAGCGGGATACTGTCATGCTGGTGGAAGACGTCCATGAATTTCCGGGGCATATTGCCTGTGACAGCGCGTCTATGTCGGAGATTGTAATTCCCATCCATAGAGATAAAGAGGTGATTGGCGTTTTGGATATTGACAGTCCCAGACTTGCAAGGTTTGACGAAGAGGATCGGCAGGGATTGTTGGAATTTGTACAGATATTTGAGAAATTTTTATGATATTTGAAAGAGGAATGTGACAATATTGTGGTGAGAATGGTTCGTTGAGGTAATTCTATAGACAAAAAGGGAGCCGGGAATACTATATCCCGACTCTCGCTTTGTATTCAGAGAATTAAGCTAATTGCTGCAGCTTTAAGCTATGAGCGGCTACGGTAGCCTTGAGTAATTCTATGTCATCGAAAGCGGCATCCATCTTTTCTGCATAATTTTTATAGCGGTCATATGTGTCGGTATAACACGATTCGATGGTACATAAGCGCGGCATGATGACATTCTCCTGAAATAATTTTACATGATGTATATCATTTTTTACGATATGTAATTCAGTCATGAGTGTGTCTTTTGTAGCTTGCATCTCGTTGGAAACGGAATCCTTAGTAATTTGCATCTCATTGAAGACAGAATCTTTGGTAGCTTGTAATTCGTTTCTGAAAGTTTGTAACTCGTTGGAGACGGAATCTTTGGTAGCCTGTAATTCGTTTCTGAAAGTTTGCAACTCGTTAGCAACAGTCTCATTCGTAGCTTTCAATTCATTTTTAATAAGTTGTACTTCATTTTTTACAGATTGCAGATCATTTCTTATCGGTTGTAATTCGGCCTTAAACTTATTATCCATCATGTTAGATATAGATAATAATAATTCTTGGTCTGTCATAACATCACCCCTTCTGTAAATGTGGCTTGTACTGTAAACATGTTGCTGAGTCAGAGGCTGCCCGCCAGTATATCTATCAGCAGGTATCCTTATTCTAACATACCGGAAATAGAATGTCCATGCAGTTTCGACAAATTGCCGGACTATTTATCTGAAAAAGTCCTCAATTGGCACGTCCAGCACTTGGGATAAACCAAATAGTTCGATATCCGTCACAGTGCGGCTTCCATCCTCGATTCTGGAAACAGAGCCTCGGCAGATGTATATTGCGAGTGTTTCCAGTCGATCCGACAGCTGCTGTTGGCTGAGTTTCCTGTCTTTCCTAAGTTTCTTTACCTTTTCACCAATTAGATTTTTCTGTGTACCGTCGATAATCCTTGCCATGAGGACTCCTTTCAGCTTGAAATAGAATATCTTAAATGCTATACTATTTAGTACCATATAAGTGTAAGAGATAAAGCATTTCATTAGTGCTTTACCTTATGCACTTATTCTTTTATGATAAGGGAGTAATTGGTCTGGCGA